>CAZOEV010000078.1:0-8665 GCA_964578915.1 uncultured Lentimicrobiaceae bacterium | reverse complement strand
AACCAATTAAAGCATAAAGATAGGAAAATTTTTACGGAAGTAAGCAATACTTTGGAAAAATAATGATGAAAATCACGGGCATAGCAAAGGTGAGACAGGTATTTTAAACACGGCTGGAATCAGTAGAAATGTAGCACATATTTCAGCATATAAACTAAATCCAAATTCCCTACCTTTGCCACTCAAAAAAATTATATTGTGGATATCATAGATAAACTGGAAACCATCAACCGCCGCTGGGAGGAAATGAGCGAGCAATTGAGCGATCCTGACGTAATGTCGGATATGAAACGCTATGTGAAGCTCAACAAAGACTACAAAGACCTAGAGCCTGTGGTTAAGGCTTTTAAAGAATATAAGAGTGTCACTTCTAATATTGAAAATGCGCGTGAAATCATCAAAAATGAAAAAGATGATGATTTCAGGGAGATGGCCCGCGAGGAGTTAGATACTTTTGAAGAACGGAAGGAAAAGCTGGAGGAAGACATCCGCATCATGCTCATTCCCAAAGATCCACAGGATGACAAAAATGCTGTGGTAGAGATTAGAGCAGGAACCGGTGGCGATGAGGCCAGCATTTTTGCCGGCGATTTGTACCGCATGTATATAAAATACTGCGAAACCAAAGGTTGGAAAACCGATTTAGTTAACATGAATGAAGGCACTTCAGGAGGTTTCAAAGAAGTGGTGTTTAATGTGAGCGGCAACAATGTATATGGTCTCCTCAAGTTTGAATCGGGTGTACATCGCGTGCAGCGCGTTCCCAAAACGGAAACTCAGGGTCGTGTGCATACATCTGCGGCTTCGGTAGTTGTTTTGCCCGAGGCAGAAGAATTTGATATTGAACTGAACGACAGAGATATTCGCAAGGATACTTACTGCTCGTCAGGTCCTGGTGGTCAGTCGGTAAACACAACCTATTCCGCTATTCGCTTAACACATATTCCAAGTGGTTTGGTAGTAACTTGTCAGGACGAAAAATCTCAGCTTAAAAACCTAGCAAAAGCCATGAAAGTGCTGCGCTCAAGGCTATATGAGTTAGAATACAACAAATACTTAGAAGAGATTTCGTCCAAGCGCAAAACCATGGTTTCTACCGGCGACCGTTCGGCTAAAATCCGCACATACAATTATCCACAAGGCCGCGTAACAGACCACCGCATCAACCTCACCATGTATAATTTATCGGCCATTATTGATGGAGATATTGACGAAATTATCGAAAAGCTTCAGATCGCTGAAAACGCCGAACGCATGAAAACTGAGCTGGACATTTAAACCATGAAAAAAACGGAATTAGTAGCGCAAATTCTAAATAAACGTTCCTTCCTTTGTGTTGGACTGGATACTGATTTAGAAAAAATTCCGGCACATCTGCAACAACTTCCGGATGCTGTTTTTCAGTTTAACAAAAGTATTATTGATGCTACGGCGGCTTATGCTGTAGCCTTTAAACCCAATACTGCCTTTTATGAAAGCGAAGGAAGCCAAGGGTGGGATAGCCTAGAAAAAACCATCAACTACATCAAAAGTAATTATCCTGAAATTATGGTGATTGCTGATGCCAAACGTGGCGATATTGGCAATACATCAGGACGTTATGCCAAAGCTTTTTTTGAACAGTTGCAGGCTGATGCAATCACCGTTGCGCCCTATATGGGACTTGATTCAGTTCAGCCTTTTCTTGGATTTGAAAATAAATGGGTGGTACTGCTCGGGCTCACTTCCAATAGTGGTTCAGCCGATTTTCAGCAGCTGAAACTCGAAAATGGCCGCTTTCTTTACGAAGAAGTGGTGAGCAAAGCTATTAGTTGGGCTGGCAGCGATCAATTGATGTTTGTAACGGGTGCGACTAAACCAGAGTTGATTGCAAAAATCAGAAGTCTGGCTCCCGATTATTTCTTTTTGGTTCCTGGTATTGGCGCACAAGGTGGCGATTTAAATGCCGTAGCCAAAGCCGGATTGAATAGCGAAGTCGGTATTTTGGTCAATGCTTCCCGCAGTATTTTATACGCCTCTTCACAAGTTGACTTTGCAGAAGCTGCTGCTACTGAAGCACGGAAATTGCAGCAAGAAATGGAGGAAATATTGATTCAGAAAGCTTTGTTGAAATAAAGCTACCGCACGATTTCATCGTTTGGCAACCAAAAAACCCCAAAGGTTTTAAAAACCTTCGGGGTTTGGTAAATAATAAAATTAAAAAACAACTTAGATTCCTTCCAGAACAGTTGTCCAGTTATGTTTATCTTCTATCTCACCTTCTTGAATACCACGCAGCGTAGTATATAATTTGGTAGAATAAGGGCCCGAAGCTTCGCCATAAGTATATTCTTTCTTCGTTTCGCGATCTACGATCTTCTTAAACGGAGAAATAATAGCGGCAGTACCACAAGCACCGGCTTCTTCAAATGATTCCAGCTCTTCCAAAGGCACCGGACGACGTTCCACAGTAAGTCCGATATCTTCTGCGATTACTTCCAAGCTTTTGTTGGTGATAGAAGGCAAAATAGTACAAGATTTTGGTGTAATGTATTTGCCATCACGGATACCGAAAAAGTTGGCTGGGCCTGCTTCGTCGATAAATTTCTTCTCGCGTGCATCCAAGAATAGCACTGAACTATAACCATCTTTATGGGCGCGATCAGCAGGACGCAAACTGGCTGCGTAATTACCACCAACCTTGATATGACCTGTTCCCTGAGGCGCGGCGCGGTCATAATCATGCACTAACTCAACGCTTACAGGATTAAATCCTTCTTTGAAATAAGGGCCAACAGGTGTTACAAATACCACAAACATATATTCCGTGGCAGGTTTTACGCCTACTTGTGGACCAGAACCAAATAGCAATGGCCTGATATACAAGGCAGCACCTGTGCCATGAGGCGGAATAAAGCGGGCATTCATGCGTACAGCTTTGTCAATGGCGGCAAAAAATAATTCGTCATGTATTTCTGCCATCATAATTCCAGAAGCCGACATCCGCATCCTTTTGGCATTTTCTTGCCAACGAAACAACCTCACTTTTCCATCTTTTCCGCGATAGGCTTTCATGCCTTCAAAGGCCTCTTGGCCATAATGAAGCGCTGTAGCAGCCATGTGAATGCTGATATACTCGGAGGATGTAACCTCAAGCTCGCCCCAATTGCCTTTACGGAAATTACAGCGAACATTGTAATCCGTTGGATAATAACCAAATGGAAGATTTTTCCAATCAATATTTTCCATAACTTTTAATGTTAGATGAATATTTTTAATGCCACTAAATTACAAATTTTTTAGATGCCAGATGGATTAACTGTTAATTTAAAAACAGTGTTATAATTCACTCTCTTAAAACAGCATTCACCTACAAATCATTAGATCGAAATGCTCGCTAAAAAAAATCACGACAAAAAGGATTAAATCACCCAGCCAAAAAACCAACTTACCCAAGCAAATAAAGCCGCGAAAACCAATGCAGGAAGCAGGTTCAGCATTTTTATGTTTGTTATTTTGAGAATATTTAAACCTAAGCCGAGCAGTAAAATGCCGCCAACGGCAGAAATTTCAGCGATAAGCTGTTCCGGGAAAAAACTGCCAAACCAAAAGGCGAACAGCGTGAGACCACCCTGATAAATAAATAGTGGCACAGCCGAAAATAATACGCCAATGCCCATGCCAGAAGCCAGCGCCACGGAAGAAATGCCGTCCATCACCGATTTCAGGTAATATAGCTCTGGCTGACCGCCCATGCCTTCTTCTATTGCACCCAAAACGGTCATCGAACCCATGCAATACAAAAGAAAAGCCGTGAGCAAGCCTTCATTAAATCGGGCATTACCAATCTTTAATTTAGTGCCCAATCGCGTCGCTAAACCATCAAAACGCATTTCGAGCCGGAGCAATTCCCCCATCAATCCTCCAACGATCAAACTCAACACAACGATCAACCAGGAATTTGCACCCAAAGCCATTTTCATGCCCAAGGCAAGCGTGAATAATCCGATACCCTGAAATATAATTCCGACAAAACGCTGTGGCAATCTGGCATGAAAAAGCAGGCCAACTAAACTGCCGACAACTACTGCCAATACATTGATTATTGTTCCGCTGATTATCATGTCTATTTAGCTTTCTATTTTAAAAGGGAAATTAGTCATTGTTTTGAAAACCAATAATAACTACAATCATTTTTTTTATTCTATGTGTAACTTTGAGCTTCTTTGTGCAACTCTGTGAAACAGCTTTACTCATAAAATATTAAAACGGCTCAATCCCTAATGCTTTTTCCAAGAAATGTACTTTTATTCCGTACTCCTGTTTTAGCGATTTGATGCGACTTCCGATAGCCTCTTTGTCTATTTCGGCAGAAGATTTAATTCCTGTCAGTAATAGATTTTTCGGGCTGTGTTCTAATTCTACAAACTCCATAATCTGGCTTTTGTAGCCATAATATTCCATGATGAGTGCCCGCAGTGTGTCCGTAAGAATTTCAGCTTGGCGTTCCATTAAAATCCCAAATTGCAAGGCCGGATGCTGCTGCGCACCAGCAGAAATTTCCTTGCGAATCTGTTTATGGCAACAGGGCGCACAAACAATAAGCTTCGCACCGGCTATTATTCCCGCAGCTATCGCATCGTCAGTTGCTGTATCGCAAGCATGAAGCGCAATAAGCACGTCGATAGTTTCCAGCGGAAAACCGGAAATACTTCCCAGCGCAAAACCCAAACCGTCAAGACCTGAGTGTTTGGCAATTACATTGGTTTTTGCAACCAAATCTTCCCGCATTTCCACGCCGGTGATTGAAGGCTTCAAATTCATCTGATTTTGAAGGTATTCATACAATGCAAAAGTAAGGTAGCCTTTGCCCGATCCCATATCCACAACACGCATTTTATCAGTTAGTTGTGTTGATTTTAATAAGCCAGCTAATATTTCTGTATAGCGATTTATCTGTTTAAATTTATGCTGCATGGATGGCAAAATATTGCCTTCGCGATCGGTAAGCCCAAGCTGAAACCACCATACTTCGGTTGGGTTAAGCAGCCGTTTTTTCTGTCTGTCGTGCTGTAAATCCGGTGCTTCCCGTTTAGCAATTTTGCGCGATTTCAGTTTCATCTTCCCACTCGAAAAAATCGTCAAACTGCTATCGGCTTCCAAGCCAAAAAGATCAGCTTGTAAAAAATGCGTTTCCAGCAGTTGCTGAACCTGTTCTTTGGCCTGAGCAGCATCAAAATTCTTTACTTCATGACGTGTCTCAAATTTAAAATCGAAAGATAAAAACTTACCTGCTTTTAGCTGTACCGGTTTCACATACACATTCCGTAAGTCATCAGATTTGCGGCGGGGCTTACTCAGGGTGAGTTTCACCAGTTGTTCGTTCGTCAATTTCTCTTCCAGCAATTCCAAAAAGCGGCTGAGGGTTTCATCCATGGTTCTCAATTTTGCGACAAAGTTACAATCTTAACCAATAGCAGCTGAATTTGTCTAAAAACCAGCTAAATCTTAATTCGATCTACTAAGATTTCGTTTAGTAGTATCTACTGCTAATTTAGTTCTTTGCGTAACTCACTGATTCTTTGTGTAACTTTGTGATATAGCTATTCCACAGAGAGGCACCAAGAAGGCGCAAAGTTTCACGAAGCAAAATTGTAGCATTTCGATTGACAGAAATTATATTATGCCTTTATATTCAGCACTTTATATTTATGTTAACACTTGTTTCTAAAACATTTGTCGCAATGAAAAAAGCAATTATTTTCCTTATTCTTATTGGCAGCATGTTTGCGTGCAAAAAAGATGATACTATGTGTAAGAATCCTCCTGAAGGATGGTATGAAGGTTGGTTTACAAATACTGGTTCTGATGAAGCTTACCACAAACCACTACTCCATGTTTACATTATCGATGATACTACATTTGCCATTGCCACAACAGCACCATCTGCTAACCCCTATCCTTCTTCTGTAAGCAGAACGGCTTGCAATTTTAACGGAAAGATTTATGCAGTTTTAGGGTATAATAATGTTATGGATATTGATGGTGTATTGGGTCAAGAAGACGGTTTAGCCACAATTAGAGGAAACTACAACTTTATGTCACAATCCGGAGGCCTTGGAAACCCAAATCCACAATGGTTTGAGGTGACTGGTACTTTTATTATCAAGCAACAAAATCTCACACACCTAAAATAAAAATTATTCTGCTGATTTCTGGATAGAATTAAAGCCAATATGGCAGTTACTGTCTCAATGGCACAGGCTTTGATTTAGGCTGACGAAACTAAAAAACTCTAGAAAAATGCATAAAGGTAAAATTGATGTTAAAACCGAGAACATCTTTCCAATTATCAAGAAATTCCTCTATTCCGATCACGAAATTTTCCTGCGCGAACTGGTGAGTAATGCTGTAGATGCCACCCAAAAACTCAAAACGCTGGCTTCATCAGGCGAGTTTTCGGGCGAGCTGGGTGACCTCACTATTAAAGTAGAGTTGGACAAAAAAGCCAAAACGCTTAGCATTCGCGACCGCGGTATTGGCATGAACCAGGAAGAAGTAGATAATTACATCAATCAAATCGCTTTTTCGAGCGCCGAAGAATTTGTTAACAAATTCAAAACCAAGACAGAAGCTGAAGCCAATGCCATCATAGGACATTTTGGCCTTGGATTTTATTCCAGCTTTATGGTTTCTGAAAAAGTGGAACTTTTCACCAAGACATACAAAACCGAAGGCGATACCGATGCCGTAAAATGGGAATGCGATGGCAGCCCCGATTACAGCATCGAAAAAAGCAGCAAAAATGAGCGTGGAACCGCAGTAGTGCTGCATATCGACAAAGAAAACGAAGACTTCCTAGAAGAGTACAAAATAAAGCAATTACTCGAAAAATACTGTAAATTCCTTCCCATCCCGATTCAGTTTGGTATGGAAAAAACGGAAGAACCTATCGAAGGCGAAACCGATAAAGACGGCAATCCAAAAACTAAAACCATTGAAACACCGCGCATTATCAACAATAGCGCGCCGCTCTGGAAAAAAACGCCTGCTGATATTAGCGATGAAGAGTACAAATCGTTTTATCGCGAGCTGTATCCCATGAACTTTGACGAGCCGCTTTTTCATATTCACCTCAATGTGGATTATCCGTTTAACCTTACCGGGATTTTGTATTTCCCAAAAGTGAAGAGCAATGTCGAGTTGCAACGCAATAAAATCCAGCTATATAGCAATCAGGTTTTTGTCACCGATTCTGTGGAAGGCATTGTGCCTGATTTTCTTACGCTGATGCACGGTGTTATCGACTCGCCGGATATTCCGCTAAATGTGAGCCGTTCGTTCCTGCAAAGCGATCAAAATGTGAAGAAAATCTCTAGTCATATCTCCAAAAAAGTGGCTGACAAACTGGAAGAACTTTATAAAAAGGATAGAGAAGCTTTTGAGAAAAAATGGGATGATATCAAGATTTTTATTCAGTACGGCATGATTTCCGACCCAAAATTTTATGACAGGGCCGAGAAATTTGTTTTGTTTAAAAATACCGATGGCAAATATTTTACGCCAGAAGAATACAAAACCCATATTGAAACCAATCAGAAAGACAAAGACAAAAAGCTTATCTATCTGTACTCCAACAATATGAACGAACAGTTCAGCTATATTGAAGCAGCAAAAGAACATGGCTACGATGTATTGCTGATGGACGGCATTTTGGACAGCCACTTTATCAATACGATGGAGCAAAAGCTTGCCGACAGCAGCTTTGCGCGTGTGGATGCCAATACCGTTGACAAACTGATCGTAAAAGAAGAACAGGAACTGCCCAGCAAACTCGATGAGAAACAGCAGGAAGCAGTAAAAAGCATCTTCGAGAAGAAAGTGGACAAAAAACGTTTTGAAATCACTTTTGAAAGCCGTAGCGAAACCGATTTGCCAGTTGTGATTACGCAAAACGAATTTATGCGCCGCATGAAAGAAATGAATGCTGTGGGCGGTGGCGGCATGATGGGACTGGGCGATTTGCCCGATTCATTCAGTCTGGTAGTGAACAGCAACCATCCACTGATTGCCACGCTTCCAGAAAAAGCCGAAGCCGAGCAGGAAAAAACCATCAGCCAGCTCTATGATTTAGCCCGTTTGTCAAAAAACCTGCTTACAGGTAAAGAGCTGAACGACTTTGTAAAGCGTAGCTTGGAAATCATCAAGTAAAACTTTGCAATACACTAAAAAGCCATCCCTCGGGTTGGCTTTTTTTTTGCAAAATAACGCTACCAAGTAAGAAGCTGTGAAAGCTATACCAAAATTAAAATAGACCGAAAACTACTTTTATTGACTTTTTATTCTCTTAAATAAATCTTCTTAACGTCCAGGATTTCTCCCTGATCAATAGACGAAAACACCAAAACATAGAGTCCGTTTTCTAGGTGACCCAAATCAACAGAGTCAGGATCATTGGATAAAGTGTATTCAGATGTCTTGTTACCAAGGATGTTAACTACTTTAAGGTGAATAGGTTTATTAAAGGCGTTGACACCTGTAATACGCAATTGCTTTGAGCCTGCAAGCTGAGTTATTGAAAACGCTGCTTTTTTAGCTGTTTGCTCATCCACATTTGTTGGATCAAGGAAGCATCCGATAAACAGCGTATTTTGATTTACATATACTAACTGGTCATTATCGTATT
>CAZOEV010000077.1:0-8696 GCA_964578915.1 uncultured Lentimicrobiaceae bacterium | reverse complement strand
CGGCTACAGAAGGTGCTAAGGCTGATTTATTGCTGGTTTATAATTCATTGAATAACCTTACAGCTGATATTGACTTGCTTTATCCTGCTCAATTTGGACACAATTTGGTTTTAACACCTCATTCTTATATCATGAATGGAGCTGTAACATTTACTGGTACAATCATTTTAAATGGCACAGGAAATAAAGATGCTGTTTTTATTATTAAAACTAAAGGTGCCTTTGCATCAGGTGTAAATTCAAGCGTTATATTGACAAACGAAGCACAAGCTAAAAATATATATTGGATGGTTGATGGGGCTGTAAGCATTGGCGATAATTCAGTTTTTAAGGGAACTATTGTTGCCAATAATGGTGCAATCGACCTTCTTGGCGGTGCAAGCCTCGAAGGTAGAGCGCTTACAACAAATGGCTCCATTTCAACCACTGGAATGATCGCTATTTTACCAATACCCGAAGTTGAAATCATTCCTGAAAATTTAGTTGTTTGTGATGGTGGTTCTGCAAATTTTGTAGTATCAGTAATAGGTAATGATAATGGAATATATACCTATCAATGGAGAAAAGGAACGGTAAACCTAAGCAACGGGGGAAACCTATCGGGAGTAACTAGCAATACCCTGGTAATTAATCCTGTAAGTGCTTCTGATATTGCAACAGACTATAATGTTATGGTATTTGATAACCTTATGCCTTGGGATACTTCAGGAAATGCTTCATTATCTTTCTATCCAGACCCTATCATTACAAAAGAACCAGCCAATCAAGCAGTTTGTGCTGCTGGAGATTTAGCAAGTTTTTCGGTAACAGCAACTGGAGATGGTCTTACTTATCAATGGAGAAAAGGAACAACAGACCTGACAAACGGGGGCAATATTTCAGGTGCAACATCTGAGACGCTTACCATAAACTCTGTACAGGTTGTTGATGAAGCAACAAACTATAATGTTGTTATCTCAGAAACTTGTGGGCGAGATGTTATATCAGAAAATGCGTCTTTAAGTATAAGCACGAACATAATCATTAATACGCAGCCTACTAATCAAATAGGATGTCAAAATACACCGATAAGTTTTTCCGTTACTGCAACAGGTGCAGGTCTTACGTATCAATGGAGAAAAGGTACTGTTAACATAAGTAATATAGGAAATATTGGAGGAGCAACATCGGCAACGCTGACAGTTTATAATGTGAAAACAGCAGATGAAGCAACAAACTATAATGTTATTGTTTCGGGTATATGTGCAACAGATGTAACTTCAGCAGATGCGTCTTTAAGTATAATTACCTGTGATGATTACTGGGATGGTGGTGATAATACAACATCATGGAATGATGCTAATAACTGGAGCAATGATGCTGTCCCGAATACCGGTTCAAATCTAACGATTGGAGCTGGTAAAAATGTTGAAATTGCAGTAGCTACTGATGCAGATTGCAATGACTTAACTGTAGATGGCTCATTAACAATCAAATCGGATAATACCGGAAACGGATCGTTGATTGTAAATGGAACAGTTACCGGCAACATAACTGTGCAAAGTTATGTAAGCGGTGGACAATGGCACGGCATAAGTGCTCCTGTTTCTGGGCTAAAGTCAGGTGACCTTATGATTGGAGGTACTGATGTCTATTTACTAAAACACGATGAACCAAGTAATGCATATATTTATGTGACATCAACAACTGAAAGTCTAGGTGCTTCGGAAGGTTTATTCACATGGATAGATGGAAGTGCTAATACGTATTCATTTGCAGGAAACCTAAATACGGGAACACCTAGTGCAAATGTTACTAAAGGCGGACTTGGATATAATTTTGTAGGCAATCCATGGTCTTCAGCAATCGACTGGGAAGCTGCAACTGGCTGGGGCGGAACATCTACAGTTACCGATAATGTTTGGGTGTACGATGGCACTAATTTCTTAGTCTATAACAGAAATACTCAAGCTGGTACTGGAAGTAGATATATTGCCATGAACCAAGGCTTTTTTGTGGAGGCAACTGCTGCTGGTACATTAACCGCTTCAAATGCTGTTTGTGTGCATAACGGAGTCGATTTCAGAAACCCTGAGATATCTGATCAGCAGATAATTACTCTTGAAATTTCTAGCAACGACCAGTCCGATAAAACTTTCATTGTTTTCAAAGAAGGTGCTACTACTGATTATGAAGGGACATTTGATGCTCACAAACTCTTTAGTTTTAATCCAGATTATCCACAGATTTACTCTACTGCGAATAATTTTATGGCCATTAACTCACTTCCTTACGATTATCGCGAAAGCATAGCAATGGATGTAAGAGGAGAACATGGAAATGAAATGACTATTTCTGCCATAGAAACTGCTGACATAGCTATCTATCTTCAGGATGAAGCAAGCGGTGATATGGTTGATTTAACAAAAGAGTCTTATACATTCACCTACGATTCCGGTATTACCGACAGGTTTACTATTTTATTCAGTATTACTGATCTAAATGAAAATCCTAACGCTTTTGATGCAAAAATATTTGATTCAAACGGAGCTATTCTGGTAATGTTGAGTGAATTCGAAAATGTTGACATAAATGTATTCAACTTATTGGGACAAAATGTTGCATCACATTCAGCAACAGGAAATCTTAGCCGTATTAATGTTCAGCAATCAGGATTTTATCTTGTTAAGTTGAGCAATGGAACAAAGATTTCTACTCAAAAAGTATTCATTCGCTAAAAACCTATAACCATGAAAAAAATATTGATAAAACTATCGTTTATTATTGCATTTACAATCTCTAGCACAGCTTTGTTAGCGCAAGGCCCACCAGATCCTCCGGGAGACCCAGGAGCAGGAGGCCCACCTATTGGTGGCGGTGCTCCTATTGGCGGCGGCATTGCGATATTACTCAGCCTGAGCGCAGCTTATGGCGGACGCAAGGTATATTGCTACTGGCAATCACAAAAGGATGAGCTGGAAGAATAACAGCTTCTCTATTTGAAATACATACTCCCGTTGACTTTGGCTAACGGGAGTTTTTTTTGTTTTATTGGGGGGTTCGCTGATGGCAGAAATCGAAAGTAAATTCCGAGAAGTTGAAAATTCGCCGACCCAGAATGTGCGACGCAAAACCGAAACACGCCACTTAGATTAGCATCGAGTTAACACAAGAAGTAATAAAGATACCATGATGAGAAGTTAGCCCAAGGCAAAAAATCTCTATATTTGACGAGCCGATAAACCCAAATATTATCATGAGAAAGTCTGCGATCGCATTTGCTCTTAATTTCCTTCGAAACACCTCGGTGGGAAGTCTGCGTTTTGTGAAGGATAATAAGCCAATTGCAATGCAACTTATAGCGCACTTACGACCAAAAACCACAAAACCAATTCTCCTTCGGGCTAATGCAGCTCATGCAAAAGTTAAAAGTCCGCTAGACCGCTTTATCGAAGTTAACGTAAACAATATAAATATGTTACAAAGTTTAAGATAATGATAAATATAGGTAATTTGATTATACATAAATGTTGCACGTAATTTAAACAGACAATGCAAGTAAGAAAAATAATAACAAAATCTGTCAAGTTAATTGCTGTTATTGCAAGTACGTTGACTCTATTAGTTTGTGTATTCGACTTTCAATACTCATTACTGACTGGACCTTTTATTGATGTTTTACTTTTATCTGCACTAACTTTAATCGGACTTGTATTTTCATTGGCTTTAATTCCTCTAAATGGTTTCGGTAAACTGACCTCATACCTTCCACTTTCATTAATTATTGTTGCATTTAGCCTAACATTTTTGATTTCAAGTTTTAATGTAGGTCATGAACTTCATTATTTAATGAACAAAAAGAATTTAGAATCCATTGATGAACTAAGTCAGAAAGCCGGAATTTTTGAAATAACCGATATGCTCAGATATCAAAAAAGGTTAAATGATGATGCAATTTCAAACAATCTGAAATACACTAATCGAGAAAAAATTGAAAACGCATTTGGAAATTACATTCGCGAGCAACATCTGAATCTTGACCAAATAAACGAATTACGAGATAGACTAGAGGACTCAAATTTAATTTCATTAAACAGAACAGATAACTATTTAATTCTGACTGTTGATGGTTTCGTAGATAATGAATATGGATACGTAAAAACCTCGAATAAAGAATTGAAAGTTGGAGAAACGTTACCTCCATTTGGCTTTATAATTGTGAGATTAATTGAGTTCGGAGATGGTTGGTATTTCTTTTATACAACTTGATAAATTTAAAAACTACGTGCAACAACAGCGTATAGTGCATGCCAGGAAAGGTTTCAAAACAACAATGAAAAGTAGCATAACGATCAGGAAACAAAACTTAAATTTGGAGTAAGAACGGCACGCACCATCGCCAAAACGTTAGTCCAAAACAGCCCCCCCATAACAAATGACCAAATAAGACCTTACATTTCAGCTAAATAAATTCAATATGATGAAAGAAAATAATTCTCAAATAATTATATATCAAACTGAAAATGGAGAGACCAAATTGGATGTTCGTTTTCAAGATGAAACTGTTTGGTTGACACAGAAATTAATGGCTGAGCTGTTTCAGACCTCCGTGCCGAATATAAATATGCATCTAAAAAACATATTTGAAGAAGGGGAATTGGAAGAGAATCGAACTGTTAAGGATTTCTTAATAGTTCAAAAAGAAGGGAGACGAGAAGTTAAACGGAAACAGGTTTTTTATAACCTTGATGCTATTATCTCTGTTGGTTATCGCATAAAATCTCACGTAGCAACAAAATTTAGACAATGGGCTACAAGTCAACTAAGAGAATACATTGTAAAAGGATTTATTCTAGATGACGAGAGATTGAAAAACCCTGATTTGCCATTCGATTATTTCGAAGAACTTGAAAAGCGAATACAAGATATTCGAACTTCTGAGAAACGATTTTACAGGAAAATAACAGCTATTTATGCTACAAGTGTGGATTATGACCCTACATTGAATATCAGTATTGATTTTTTTAAAACTGTACAAAATAAATTACACTGGGCCATTACAGGACAAACTGCTGCTGAAATAATTAGTCTGAGAGCCGATAATACAAAAGAGAATATGGGCTTAACGAATTGGAGAGGTGATAATATTAGGAAAACAGATGTTTCTATTGCTAAAAATTATTTGAATGAAAATGAATTATCTGCACTAAACAATTTAGTTGAGCAATACCTAATTTTTGCCCAAGGACAAGCACAACGAAGGGTTCCAATGTATATGAATGATTGGATTGAAAAACTAAATGGCTTCTTAACCCTATATGACCGAGAGATTCTTAGCAATGCTGGAAGTATCACACGAAATTGGAAAAGAAAATGCAGAACGAGAATACAGGAAGTTTAAAAAGAATAGACAAAAAATAATTGAAGAAGGAGACTTTGAAAAAGCAATAAAAAGAATTGAAAACAAGAAAAAGAAATGAACCACACACAAGCTTCACTTTCAATAAGGTTAAGAAACGCAAACCACTTTGCGAAATTCCTGATTTTTTTTGAGAAAATCAAGGGCTTCGGACTGGAACTTATGCATGTTGCCCTGCCTGTTTTCGCCTTTAAGCCTTCCTTACACAGGTGTTTAGAGAATAAAAAGCAAAATGAAATTTTTATGAAAAAATCAGTATTTTTACCCTCGTGAAACAGCTAGCTAAAAAAATTAAGGGTTTTAAATCGGTATCCCGCCCCCCGACAACTCACAATAAATAGGACTCTATGCAGTCGGCACGACCCAGCGCGGAGTATATGTTGAACCTACCTGCCAAGGCACGTCAGGCGGGCTACATCCCGACAAAACGGTTGGAATTTAGTCCTATGTACTTATCAAGGGTTTTGAGTTTTTCCTGTTGAATTGCAGAGAATTAAAACGATCTTAAATGGCATTACAAAGATAAAATAAATTGACGTGATAACTTTGAATCTTTATAGATATGAAACAGTTTGCTTTCTTGTTGGAAATGTTAAGCAAAGTGATACAGAGAATTCTTTTGAAAAGAGCTATCCCGAAGGGATTTAGTTCAACATGCTGTATAAATCATTGGGGAACGGTTCATACACCAAACGTTCTCATATTGAAATACTAAAGAATAAAAATATTCAAAACCCCAAATAAGAAACCGAAGTAAATAATGCCAACAGAAAAAAACCAACAAGAAAAGGAAAGGCTTCACGTCCGAAACAAAAACAGAGGCAGCTATGATTTAGCTGCATTAATAGCTGCTATGCCTGAATTGGCAGCTTATGTAAAACCTAATAAATTTGGTGATGATTCTGTTGATTTTTCAAATCCTATTGCTGTAAAACTCCTAAATAAAGCACTACTAAATCATTATTACGGCATAAAGCATTGGGATTTCCCGGATGAAAATTTATGTCCGCCAATACCTGGACGAGCTGATTACATTCACTATATGGCTGATTTATTAGCTGAAAATAATTTTGGCGCTATTCCAATGGGTGATAAAATTACTTGTCTTGATATTGGTATAGGCGCAAGTTGCATTTATCCTATAATTGGCGTTACGGAATATGACTGGAAGTTTATTGGATCTGATATTGATCCAAAATCAATTGAATCAGCAAAACGTATTGTCAGTGCTAATTTATCACTTAAAGACAAGATTGCGTGCAGATTACAGAAAAACAAAACAGCTATTTTTGACGGGATAATAGACAAAGAAGAAAGGATTGATATAACGCTATGTAATCCACCTTTTCATGCCTCTTTAGAAGAGGCGCTAAAGGGAACGCGAAGAAAAGTCAAGAATCTATCAGGAAAAAAAACAAAAACACCTGAACGCAATTTTGCTGGAATTGGTAATGAACTTATTTGTGAAGGTGGTGAAAGCACCTTTATTCACAACATGATTACAGAAAGCAAAAAATTCGCTAAAAACTGTTATTGGTTTTCGACTTTGGTATCCAAACAAGCTAATCTGCCGGGAATTTATAGTTCTCTAGAAAAAATTGAAGCCAAAAAAATGAAGACGATTCCATTGGGAACCGGCAATAAATCCAGTCGAATTGTAGCCTGGACATTCCTGTCCAAAGCAGAACAAAAAGCCTGGAGAGAAAGCAGTTGGAAAATATAGCGGCCAGAACTAAGCCGTTCATTCCGAGCAATCTAATCCGATGAATCATTTAAATCTTGTTCAGCATTGCAAACTTATACATCAAGTTGTACTTTTGAACACGAAATAAATAAAACACCTTATTGTACTATTAGATGGAATCACTTGACGAAAAATTTAGCGCACTGGAAGCAGAAAATGCTCCTGGACAGGAGCTTAGACAAGATACCACAAGCCTTGAATCTATTGTTATAGGCAAAAAGCTTGGTGGAATTCCTGTAGATTTCTCCCATGGAGATGTGGATGCCTTTCCCCCAACACCAGGCGCTGAAACGGCTTGGAAAGCAGGTTTCGACCAAGGCGGCCAACAAGCATATACAGAGTATCGTGGAGCACTCGAAATAAGAAAAAGGCTAGCTGAACGTCTTGGCAGTTTTACCGGATGTCAAATTTCGGCAGATAGCGAATTGATTATCGCTCCCGGAACGCAAGGCGCACTTTTTCTGGCACTTGGCGCAACAGTTACCAACGGAACGAAAGTTGCCGTGGTTGAGCCAGATTATTTCGCTAACCGCAAACTTGTGAAATTTTTCGGTGGTGAAATCATCCCGATTTCATTGAAATATATGGATTCACCAGCTGAAAATGGCATAGATCTGAATCAACTTGAAGACGCATTTAAAGGGGGGACAACTGTTTTCGTCTTTTCAACACCAAATAATCCTACTGGCCTCGTTTATTCGCGCTCGGCGATAACTAAAATCGCTGAATTGGCAGCAATGTATCACGTAACTATAATCGTAGATCAACTGTATTCCAGAATGTTATACAGCGGCGAAATATTTACGCATCTAAGATCTTGCGCTATACAGCCAGAAAATCTTATTACAATTATGGGACCTTCAAAAACTGAGTCACTCAGTGGATTTCGGCTTGGTATTGCAATTGGCACACCCAAATTGATAGATAGGATGGAACGCCTTCAGGCCATCGTTTCGCTGCGCGCGGCAGGTTACAATCAAGCGGTTCTTAACACTTGGTTTGCAGAACCAGAAGGCTGGATGGAAAAGCGAATTCGTGCGCATGAAGCTATACGGAATGATCTACTCGAAATTTTCAGGGCTGCTAACATCCGCACTGCGACCCCACAAGCTGGCAGCTATCTTTTCCCTCAACTTCCACCGCTACGTGTGGATTTAAATACTTTTGTTCGCCTACTCAGACATCAAGCAGGTGTTACGGTAACTCCTGGACCAGAATTTGCTCCTGCATTCATGGATAGTATCCGACTTAACTTTTCTCAAGATCATGCTGCGGCAGTTGCGGCAGTAAAACGTATTGTAAAAATGGCAGAAATTTACCGCTTATGAGTCAAAATATAGAACAACCAATTCCACAAGGAAAATATCTGCCTGCTGTTAGGCATGCTGATTTGATTTATACTTCAGGTATGACGCCTCGCAAAGCAGGTAAACTGCTCTTTTCAGGAAAAATACGCGCAAAAGACCCCATAGAATTACACAAAGAAGCCGTGCGTTTGGCAAGCTTAAACGCCTTAGCTGCCGCACAGTCTTGTTTGGAAAAAGGAGAGAAAAT
>CAZOEV010000076.1:0-8729 GCA_964578915.1 uncultured Lentimicrobiaceae bacterium | reverse complement strand
CTGCAAAAGTACAGCTTTTATTATATTTATTGAGTCTTAATAGATTTAGCTATGGGAAAAAACAAGAAAAGTTTCCCGCAGATAGCGCAGATCAACGCAGAAAAGAGTCAGCGGAATCTGCGGGAGAAGAAAACGAGAACAATGTCCCGCTGATCTTGCGAATAAATGCGGATGAAGAGTTTCCCGCTGATATCGCAGATTTACTCAGAAGAAAAGTTTCCCGCAGATTTCGCGGATAAACGCAGATGAAGAGTCTTCCGCAGATAACATAGATAAACGCAGAATAAAAATCGGCGAAAAACTTCAAGATCTGCGGGAGAAATTAGCAATTGGCGAGAATCAGCGAGCAAGACAATTTTATAAACGAAAAAATTCTAACAAATTGTAAAACTGTAAATGGATCGGGTGTTCTGAAATCCGGCCAATAATTGTTATAACCTGATTTATGATTAGTTTTGTAGCTTAAATGAAAGTATAATTTATGGATAAAATACTGGTATTAAAGGGAATAGAAAAGATCCTTGAAAGTCCACAGCATATCGCTATAACAGTACATACTAATCCTGATGGTGATGCAATAGGTTCTGCATTAGCGCTTTATCATTTTTTGAGGAAATTCAATCATCAGGTAAAAATCATAGCTCCAAATCAGTTTCCCGATTTTTTGGCTTGGCTTCCTGGGGCCGAAGACATTCTTATTTTTGAGCAAGATGCTAAGGCCTGCCGGACAGTTTTGGAAGAAGCGTCGTTATTATTCTGTTTGGATTTCAACGCGTTAAGTCGTTCAGGTGCTTTACAGGATGACCTTAAAAAACTTGAAATTCCACGTTTGTTAATTGATCATCATCGCGAACCTGAAACAGAATCCTTTGTTTACTGTTATTCAGATACTTCTGTTTCTAGTACGGCAGAACTGATTTATGAACTTATTGCGTATTACGATTTTGAAAAATATGCTGACAACGCCATTGCACAGGCTTTGTTTACGGGAATTATGACCGATACTGGCTCCTTCAGTCATTCAATAAACAGGCCTGAAACCTTTGAAATTACTGCAAAGCTAATTCGATCAGGTCTTGATGCAGTAAGGGTTCATCAATTGGTATATGATACATTTTCAGAAAGTCGCTTACGCTTGCTCGGCCATGCAATAAGCAATTGTATGCTCGTTTTTGATGAATATGCCACAGCCATAATTCAACTTTCAAGAGAAGATTTGCAGAAATATAACTTCCAGATTGGTGATACAGAAGGTGTTGTGAATTATCCACTTTCTATGAAAAAAATTAATATGGCCGTATTAGTAACGGAGAAAAAAGATACAATTCGCTTTTCTTTCCGTTCTAAAGGTGGTTTTTCGGTGCATGAATTAGCTAAAGAACACTTTAACGGAGGCGGGCATAAAAATGCTTCAGGTGGAAGTATGAAAACAGATTTGAAAGCAGCTGTAAGTAAGTTAATTTCTGTTTTGCCAAATTACAGAGAAGATTTACTCAATAGTATTTAAAATGTTTAAATACAGTAGATTATACTTTATAAATTTGGGTTTTTTGCTGTTTTTATGTGGCTTGCAAGCTTGCCATAGTGAGCAGAAAAGCAAAGTCAATCAACCGGAAATTGACCAGCAAATCTTGCAAGAATCTTTGGAAAATATCAACCGAAAGCTTGTGCTGGAAGAGGCTGCTGCCATTGATGCTTATGCAAAACGGCATGGTTTACAGACTATTAAAACTGGCTCAGGCTTGCAGTTTGTGGTTATTAAACATGGTGCAGGTGATTCCATTAGAAAAGGAGAAGTGATTCGTTTTAAATATGTTACAAAATTATTGTCGGGAGATATTGTTTATAGTTCTGAGATGTCTGGATTAAAGCAATTTGTTGTGGGCAAAGGTGGAGTAGAAGCTGGTCTGGAAGAGGCTGTTTTACATCTAAAACACGGCGACGCTGCTATAATTATCTTACCTTCGCACCTTGCTTTTGGACTTCTGGGAGACCAAAAAATGATTCCTTCCAGAAGTACTGTAATTTATGAGATTGAAATTATTGAAAATCAATAGCTTGAGTGCTTTTGCTGTAAAATGATAATTATGTAGTAGCATCTGATGCAGAATGAAGTTAGAGATTACAATCAGGAATACTAAAATCAAAATTTATAAATAAATGAAAATCAAATTTTTAACGACTTTGTTAAGCTTTTTCTTTTTAATTATTGCTAGCAGTTGTCAGTCAGACGGGCAGCAAAAGTATAAAACAGCAGAAAGCGGTCTTACTTATAAACTTCACGAAAGTTTCCCTGAAAATACTAAGCCTCAGCTGACGGATATTGTTGAGATATCTATGCTTTATACGGTGAATGATTCCGTTATTTTCGATAGTAAAAAGATGGATAGAGAGATGCGTTTTCCACTTACAAAACCTGTGTTTCCTGGTGATTTTTACGAAGGTATCGCATTTTTGCACAAAGGTGATTCAGCGAGTTTTTTAATGCCTGCCGAACAGGTGTTTTTAGATATTTTTAAGGTTAAAAGCTTGCCTCCTTTCGTGAAAGAAGGCGATAAAATGCGTTTTGACATCCGTTTAAAAAACTTTTTGACTGCTGCTGATTATGAAGCAGAGCAACGCCAAAAAGCAATGATGGAAGAACAGCTTTCAGCTGAAAAAATGCATAAATTCCTTGATAAACAGCAAATTACTGTAGAACCAACAGCTTCAGGCTTAGTTTTTGTTGAGCAACAAAGTGGAAGAGGAAAAGTAGCCAATGCAGGGCAAACCGTTAAGGTTCACTACACAGGTCGTTTAACAGACGGTACTGTTTTTGATTCATCCATTGAACGCGGCGAACCGATTGAGTTTGTATTGGGCGAAGGGAAAGTAATTAGAGGTTGGGACGAAGGTATCGCTATGATGAAAAAAGGTGGAAAAGCCCTACTTGTAATTCCTTATGACTTGGCTTATGGCCAGCGTGCTGTGGGCAATATTCCTGCTTTTAGTCCACTTGTTTTTGATGTGGAACTGGTCGATATCAGTAAGTAGAATTTTCAAATAAAGTAAATAAATTGATTTAAAAACAAAACTATTTTTATGAAAAAGAAGTTGATTTTTGGCATCGTTATGTCACTTGGTATGCTGTCAATCTTTAGTGTTTCCTGCTCGCGCTCACCCTATCCCGGGTTTGAGGCTGCTGAAGGTGGAGTGTATATCAAATATCACGAAAAAGGTGATGCCACAGAAACGGCTGTATTAAATGACATTGTTACGCTTCAAATGAAGTATTATTTGGAAGACACGACCTTGTTTGAGAGTGCTATGCTTCAGGAGCCTTTGCGTTTTCCAATGATTGAACCTACTTTTGAAGGCGATTTGTATGCAGCACTTTTGCAATTGCATATAGGTGATTCAGCTACAATTGTTGTTCCGGCTGACTCATTTTACCTTGTTACTGCTGGTGTTCCCGAGTTACCAGAATTCATTACTCCAGGAAGTCCTATGTATTTTGATGTCAGGATGTTATCTATTCAAACAGAAGATGAAGCCCTTGCTGAAGAGCGTGAATTACTTGCTCAAATGAAGGAAGAAGAACAGCTTTTACTGACAGATTATATCAAGTCGTTGGGTGATAAAGTTGAGAAAAAGGAATCTGGTTTGTACATTATTCAAGAGAAACAAGGAAAAGGTCGTCTGCCTAAAGTTGGTGATGTTTTACGCCTTCATTTTAGCGTAGCTACGATTGATGGCATGGAGTTGTTTTCTACTTTTAACCGTGAGCCTATGGATATTCCTTTTGGTGAACAGTTTGATACAGAAGGTTTTGACGAAGGTATAAGTTATTTGAAAAAAGGTGGAAAACTCAAAATGATTGTGCCTTCTAATTTGGCTTTTGATAGTGTAGGACGTGGACAAATGGTTCCGCCTTATTCCACACTGATTTACGAAGCAGAATTGCTCGAAGTCCTATCGAAAGAGACTATTGAGCGAGAGAAAGCAGCTCAGCTTAAAGCAGAAGAAGCCAAAGCTGGGAAAGCGAAAATAGGAGAAGCCGCCAAAATTCAGGCGTATATAATACGCGAAAATGTATCTGTTGCACCTTCAGCTTCAGGGCTTTATTTTATTGAAGAAGAAGCTGGCACTGGTGCTCAGGCCGAAGCTGGTAAAGAAGTAAAAGTGCACTATACCTTATACAATATCGAAGGCAGGCAATTGCAGTCGTCATTGGATGGTGGACAGCCTTTTAGCTTTACGCTGGGGCAAGGTCAGGTTATTCAAGGCTGGGACGAAGGAATTGCCATGATGAAAGCTGGTGGAAAAGCTACTTTACTTGTACCTTCATCATTGGCTTATGGCGCTACTGCCAGAGGTGAGGATATTCCGGCATACTCACCACTAGTGTTTAAAGTAGAATTGTTGGAGGTAGTTGAATAGATAAATTCAACCAATGAGATATAAAAAAACCGCTTTTAAGCGGTTTTTTTTATGGAAAAAAATTCTTGATTTTTAATTCTAAGTCGTAAGGTTTATAGGGCTTTGTCAGAAAATCGCTCATGCCAGCTTCCATGCAGTTACGTTTGTCCTGATCCATCGCAAAAGCAGTTACGGCAACGATAGGGATGGGATTTTGAACCTTATTATTCTTTTCGTGCTGGCGTATGGCTACTGTGGCTTCAATACCATTCATCTCAGGCATTTGAATGTCCATAAGTATGAGGTCAAAATTTCCTTCTTTAAACTTATTCAGCCCAATTAATCCATTTTCAGCAAGTTCGTATGAATATCCCAGGCGTCGAATTACTGCGATGGCAAACTTCTGGTTTAACTCATTATCCTCTACCAGGAGAATCTTCAATTTATCGTTAACTTCTGATTTTTCCACGCTTCAATGCCCTATTTTGTAGCTTTGTTTGTTATTTTTTGTCTTAAAAAGTAATTTACTTACGCCTTAAGCGAAAACAAAAGTACTAAAATTATTAGCTATATGGATAACTCTGTTATTTTTTTGTATTTGTTTTCCCTTAACTTATTTCGAATGATAGATTTAATTAATTAAATATCAGCATTTAAGGTTTGTATTGATTCTATTAGAAGTGCCAACTCTTCCGGTTTCATTGGTTTCGCAATATAGCCGTTGAATCCCTCACGCAAAAAGCGTTCCTTATCACCGGCCATTCCGTATGCTGTTTGGGCTACAAAAGGTGTTTGGGCATAAATGCTGTAGTTCTCTTTAATAAAATACATCAACTTTACGCCATCCCATGGTGCAGGCAGGTTTATGTCCATAAAGAAGAGATCGAAATAGTTGTCTTCCTCAATACTTTGAAGAACAGATTTTAAGGCTATTTTTCCATCAGCAGCTAGCTCAACTTGCCCGTATTTTTTGAGAAGCTGTGATAAGACAATTAAATTAGACCTATCATCCTCTACCAAAAGAATTCGTAATTTTTTTGTAACAAATCCTTTGGGTTTTGCTGGTAATGAGGTGTATACGATTTCTTTATTCGCCTCTTTTTCAGCTTGTGGCAGATAAATAGTGATGCTTGTTCCTTTGGTTTTTTTCGAGAAGATTTCTAGCCTTCCACCCAGCAAATCAATTAGGCGTTTGGCCAATGGAAGTCCAAGTCCGGCTCCTTGATATTGCTTGGAATAGCTTTGGTTATCTTGCCTGAATGGCTCAAATATTTGTGCTTGATAGGCTTCGTCGATTCCAGTACCCGTGTCGGAAATCACCAGCGCAATTTCCTTTTGGTTTTTAAGAATCTCCGCAGTAACTTTCACATAACCTTTTTCAGTATATTTCACGCTGTTATCAAGTATTTCGCCGACTACGCGCGACAGTGTTTCATGGTCAGTGAGCGCGATAACTTCATCAGGAATGAGACTGATTATCTGGATACCTTTCTGCTTTACAGTTGCTTGCAAAGGTGATAATGCAGCTTCAAACAGCGAAGTGAGGTGACAGTTTTGTTTTTTTATCTCAATATCATTTGCTTGTAACCTGCTGATATCTATAATATTATTAAGTAGATGAAGCAATTTATCACCACTTTTTTGAATACTGTTGGCATATTCGTGCAATTCGGGTTTATCGATTACGGCAAGCTCATAACCAAGTAGGCTAGCGAAGCCCAGAATTCCGTTTAAGGGCGTTCTGATTTCATGGCTCATATTGGCCATAAAAGCATTTTTTAGGTAATTGGCTTCTTCCATTCTAGTGAGCGCAGCTTTTAGCTCTACATCTAATTTTGCTATTTCAACCAACTCACTTTTCAAACTGATTTCACGGTCTTTCACACGCTCACTAAATTCCTGTTCAGCCTTTGAAATGCGCTGACTAAGCTGATCAATAGCAATTTCCTGCTCACTTAGCTGTTGCTTAGCTGATCTCTTGCTACGGCTTAACTTGAATATTAGATAGATAATACAACTAAGCAAAACGCCGATGAAGAATAATTCCCAGTAAACATGAGTTGATTTTTCCTTTAAGGTAGAACGTTGAATTCGTTGCAACTCCAAAACAAGTTGATTCTGAAACATTTGCTTCTCAGCTATCGCCTCATTATGTAGTTTTATGGAATTAAGGTAAAATCGAGAAGCTGCTTCTGGCTCATAGGCAAAAATTTTATCAGCTTTTTTCTGATAGATTAAGGCTTTCAGCATTTTGTTCTCAGTTTCTTGAGTTGTTTGTGCTAGGGCATCAAGAAAGGCAATTGAAATAGTTTGTTTTTTGATAAAATCTTCGACAATAAATAACTGAAATAGGTCAAAATTTTGATCATTAATGGTTTTAATAAGTTGATGCTCAAGACTATCATCAGATAATCCTATTGAAAGTTTCAGACTCAAATCCATTAGATTTCTACTCCAGGAGGGTTCAATGCTGTATTTTTCGAGATCATGCTTGGCTGCATTTAGAAATAATTCGGCCTTATCTAATTGGTTTACATTGATATAAAAATTAGATAGGAAAAGGTAAGCCATTTCAATATGCCTTGCATCGCTACTTTTTTCGGCCAACTGCAAATAGGATTTAATAGGTTCGGCATCTTCTATTCTATTTGCTGCTAAAAGTTTGTATAATTGATAGTTAAGTCTATCATTATTAGCTGCATTAGAATTTAAAAGCGAACTAAAATCGCTTAATAAGGAAAAGGCTTGCTGCTTATTAGCTGCATCCAGAAGCTGGAAAGCGACAGAATTGATGCGGATAAGAATTTCAGTAGAGTCAAGAGGAGCGGGGCTATCTTTTGAAAGCTTTTGCTGAATGTTAGTAATTTCTATTGCCAGATCAGAAGATTTTAGATGCTGGCTTTGTAGCTTTTGGCCAAAAAATAAAAAGCTTATACTTATTGATAACAATAAGCTTGTAAGATACTTTACTAAAAATGAACCCTTGCTTTTTATCATAATTTGAGGCGTTTTTCGCCATCACAGAAGTAGCTTATTTTTCTGCAATAAAGATACATTCTTTAGGGTTTATAGCTAAACATTTTAGGTCAGAGACACTTAATTTTAGCTGTTCAGAAAATATTTTTGATACGCTAAAGCCTACATTTTCCAACCGTTTGGTGTAATCTTGCCCATATACGCGCACATGATCAAACTGCCCGAATTGTTTTTCTCGCTCTGCTGGTGAAGTTATGCTAAAATCTTCTTTGGTTTGCAGCAATAACGGAGACCAGGGTACTTGTAAAATAGCTGTTCCGCCAGGTTTCAGGACTATATACAAAGCTTTCATGGCTTCCAAATCTTCCTCAATATGCTCAAGTACGTGATTGCAAACGATTAGATCAAAATGATTTTCCGGAAAAGGCATTGCTAAAATATCCAGCAATTGTACATGCGGCGGATAATAAAAGCCTTCGTAGTATTTTACACCTCCAAAATAGCTTTTTGCATGTTTTTGCAAATAGCGTCCAAGTGCCGGTTCAGGTGCAATATGTAGGACACTTTTTTGCTTAAAAATAGCAGGATTTTGTTCCAGATAAAAGTGCAGAAGCCGCTCCCTATCATTAGAATGGCAGCCCGGACAAATGGTTGAAAGTCGCCTTCCGCCTCCAATTATTTGAAGATCATCAATCACCGGAAGATCAAAGCCTCCATCTAAAAATATACGATAATGATGTCCACATAGGCTGCATTCAAATTGTTTTCCTCTGAAAAACAATCCTTTAGCATAGAGAAACTCTTTCCTAACAGCTATACCTAAACTTAATGGTACACGCTTTTTTAATTGTTGTAGCAGCCTCATTTTTGGATAATTAATTTATCAGCTATTGAAGTCCTTTCTCCCACCAGATATATGATATAAGTGTCGGGTACGAATTTATCAACGGAAAGTTTATAGCCTTGGCGAAGCTGTAAGTATGGAATATTTTCATCAGTATAAATGCAAATGCCTAATTGGTTGAAAAGCTTCAATTGCATGTTTTCAGTAGCATTCTCAATTTTTATCAACACGAAATCTTTAGCAGGCATGGGTGAAAGCTTAAGTTGCATTTTCAATGGCTTTTGATCTTCTTGTAATGAGGCATAAGGATCCTGACTTTCAAAAGCGCCTTTATCGTAACCTTGATTGTGAGGTCTTGGACGCATCAAATTATCAAACTGAGGACTTGAATCGCCTAGATCTGTAGCGGTGTTTACAGCGATTGAAGTGGCTTCTAGGTCGTAGTTATCACCTTGTATATCCATAAAATTCAACGGCACAGCATCTTGTGTGTAGATGTTGGTTTTTTCTT
>CAZOEV010000075.1:0-8739 GCA_964578915.1 uncultured Lentimicrobiaceae bacterium | reverse complement strand
CCGAGAGTAACGCAGTATTTGGCCTTTTCTTTCAAAGACTATTTAACTTCGACCTACAACTTCACTACATCATCTTCATCCTTAACAAATAGCACGGATATAGCACCCATTATCATCAGCACGCCAGCAGTAACTATAGCATAAATAGCGTTTCCACCATAAAAATACTTTACAATCGGGCCGCCAAAAACACCATTTACAATTTGCGGAAAAGTGATAAAGAAATTGAAAATTCCCATATAAACACCCATTTTCCGCGCAGGAATAGATCCTGCTAAAATAGCATAGGGCATCGCCAAAATACTTGCCCAAGCAATTCCAACGCCAATCATACTCAGGTTGAGCAACCATTTCATATCCGGTGAGGTAATAAACACGATTGAAATCAGGCCTAAACCGCCAAGCGTGAGGTTGATAGCATGTGTGCGTTTGCGACCAACTTTTGCTGCAATTACCGGCAATGCCATCGCAAAAATGGCTGCTACTAAGTTGTAAACACCAAAAATTACACCTACATAATCGCCTGCTTCATTAAAAGCCGCCGAACTACTGTCATCAGCAGAAAGACCCCAAACATGCTGTACCAAAGCCGGCGTAGTAAACACCCACATCGAGAAAAGCGCAAACCAGCTAAAAAATTGTACCAGACCAAGCTGTTTCATCGTTGAAGGCATATTGGCAAAATCCTTAAAAATATCAATGAAACGCGCCGGCTCCACATCAACTTCCGGCTCATCTTCCATATACATTTCCTGCTCTTCGGGTGAATATTCTTTGGTGGTAACCACAGTCCAAATAATAGTTGTAACTAAAATTCCGGCGCCAATAAAGAAAGACAATTTAAGACTGAGCGGTACTTCACCAGGCCCGGCAATTTCGTCAAATCCAAACCAGTTAGAGAGCACATAAGGCAGCCACGAACCCACCACGGCGCCAATACCAATCAGCAATGTTTGCACCGAAAACCCAAGCGTGCGTTGATCTGTAGGAAGTTTGTCGGCCACCAAAGCCCTGAAAGGTTCCATGGCAACATTAAAGGAAGCATCCATCACCATCAACATACCAGCACCAATCCACAAAGCTGGCATATAGGTAGCAAAAGCTGGTGCATTGGGCATCAAAATAAGACCGATAGAAGCCAAAACCGCTCCTGTAAGAAAATACGGACGGCGGCGGCCCAAACGGGTCCAGGTATGATCGCTGTAGTGGCCAATTATGGGCTGAACAATCATTCCAGTAATTGGCGCAACGAGCCAAAACCAGGAAAGATGCTCTACATCAGCACCAAAAGTTTGTAAAATTCGGCTGGCATTGGCATTTTGCAAAGCAAAACCCATTTGAATGCCCAAGAAACCAAAACTCATATTCCAGATATCCCAGAACGAAAGGCGTGGCTTAGTTTTTTGCATGTGGTGTGTTTTTTTAGTCCGCTAAAATAGTAAAGAAAAGTCCACAAAAATACTAAATCTGGCTTATTACGGCTTGTTTGTTTCGCACACCGTTGCAAAACAAAAGTTTTTAGCCTCGCCGCCATATTACTTATACGCTTTAAACGATATTCTGTTAATTTTGCCCTTTCTGAACCAAATCCTTTGCTATGGTTTTTAGCAGCAGTCTTTTTCTACTTTATTTCCTTCCGGCATTTTTGCTGATGTATTTTGTTGTGCCGCGCGTTGCCAAGAATTATGTGGCCTTGCTGGCCAGCATCTTTTTTTATGCCTGGGGTGCACCCGATTTTATTTTTATCGTAATCGCCAGTATCCTTGTCGATTTTTATCTGGTAAAATGGATGTTTGGGTCTTCGGGCAACAAAAAACGCTGGCTAACGGGTATCAGTGTTACCTTAAATATTGGCTTGCTGGCCTATTTTAAATATGCCAATTTTTTTGTCGATAATCTCGATTGGATGCTGCAACAGTTTAGTAGCGAACCCATTGCGTGGACGCATGTGGCCTTACCAATCGGTATTTCATTTTTCACTTTTCAAAAGATGACCTACGCTGTTGATGTGCATCGTGGCGTTCATCCACCTTTGAAAAAAGTAACTGACCTGGCACTTTATATACTGATGTTTCCGCAGCTTATCGCTGGCCCGATCGTGCGTTTCAACGAAATTGCCGACCAATTGGTTGACCGGCGTCAAAATGAAAATGTGGACAACCGGCTTACGGGATTTTTCCGTTTTGCGGTTGGCCTTGGCCGAAAAGTGTTGATTGCCAATCCACTTGGGGCTTATGCCGATAGTGTTTTTGCTTCTGATCCTACACAGCTGGCTACCATCACTTTATGGATTGGAATCTTAGCTTATGCTTTCCAAATTTATTACGATTTCGCGGGCTATTCTGATATGGCTATCGGCCTAGGCCGGATGATTGGTTTTGACTTTCCAGATAATTTTAACAATCCGTATATTTCACAAAATATTTCCGAATTCTGGCGGCGCTGGCATATCACGCTTGGGCGCTGGATGCGCGATTACCTCTACATCCCGCTGGGCGGAAACCGTGTGAATCCTGCGCGCATGTACTTCAACCTGTGGCTGGTGTTTTTAATTTCGGGATTATGGCATGGCGCCGCCTGGAATTTTGTGCTGTGGGGCGCTTTTCATGGCTTTTTCCTAGTTGCCGATCGCTTGTTCTTGCTTAAATTTTTCAAAATGATTGGCAAATTTCCAAGCGTCATTATCACCTTTGTGATCACGCTGGTTGGCTGGGTACTTTTCAGGTCGGAAAGCATGGATCAGCTGTGGCATTTTGTAGGCGGTATGTTTAGCTTCAGAGGAGGAAACACAGTGTTCGTCAACCAATCCGTGTGGATGACAATGATTTTTGCTGCGCTTTTTGCTGCGGTAGCCTACGCTCCAAAAATAGAACGCTGGCAACAAAAAGTTTATGCTAAAAAACAATCTTTCCGTGCTATTTTGGTAATGGTAATCGCTTCCATTTTGCTTTTTATTATCAGCCTGAGCGCCATCACATCCAGTGGTTTTAATCCCTTTATATATTTTAGGTTTTAATGCAAAAGTGGATTAAACATAGCCTGTTCGTTTTGCTGATGCTGATGATGATTCTTCCATTTATTCAGCAAGCATTTGATTTGCCAAAAATTCGTCAATTAAAAGGCTCATTTATCGTTCCACAAAAACCCGAATGGTCTTTTCCTAACTTCATGGAAAACAGTTTTCAGGACAGCCTCAACACCTATTTAGAACACCATATTGGATATAGGCCACACCTGGTTAGGCTTCATAATCAATTGCAATACAGCTTATTTGACACAATAAACGCGCAAGGTGTGATTGTGGGCAAAGAGGGCTATTTGTTTGAGCTAAACTATATTAAAGCCATGTATGGCCTCGATTATGTGGGCGATGAAATAGTTGCATCCGACATAGAAAAAACGATTGCCATAAATAACTGGCTCAATGAAAATGGCAAGCAATTGATTGTAGTGCTCGCGCCTGGAAAAGGCAGTTTTTTCCCAGAATATATTCCCGATGAATACCGTCCAGATTCCATTGGAAAACAAAACTATACGGCTTATTACAAAGCACTTCGTAAGCATAAAGTTGATGTGATTGGCGGAAACAACTGGTTTGCTGCTATGAAAGACAGCAGCCGCTACGCCCTGTTCCCAAAAGCCGGCATCCACTGGAGCTATTATGGGCTGGGCTTGGTTTTCGACTCTGTTTTTAAATTGATGGAAAATCATTTTCAAACAGATTTTATTGATTTCGAGCTGGAAAACATTCAGGTTTCTAGCAAACTCCGCTCCCCCGATCGCGATCTTTGGGAAGGCATGAACATCATTTTACCGCCTAACGATTACGCCATGCCTTATCCAGAATTCAAATTTGAGGTGAAAAATAAAGCGGAAATGCCGTCGGTAATTACCGTTGCAGACAGCTATTATTGGCAGTGGTTTGGCGGTGGTTATACCTTACGCAGCTTTAAAGAAAACAGTTTTTGGTACTATAACAAGCAGATTTACTTTCCCGACAACACACCGCCAAAAGACCGATCTCAAGTCGATTTATTCGATTACGTAAATGAAAATGATGTAATTCTGCTTATCCAAACCGATGCCAATATGTACCGCTTTGGCTTTGGCTTTATCGATGATTTGTATGAATTAATCAAGGATGGTGGCGCACAGGCTTTGCAAAAGAAAATCGCCATCAAAACCATTGCAGACGGCATGAGAGGAAGCGAAACATTGATGAAAATGATTCGAGAAAAAGCATTAAAAAGAGGCATAAGCGAGGAAGAAATGCTGCTGCTGGATGCAGGTTGGATATACGAGAGTAAAAGAAAGTAAGGGGTAATCTATTTTACCCCAAGGATTTTGGAAAATTCTTGGGGTTTAAAAATAAAATATAGGTTTGCTGGCAGGTTAGACCTGTTTTCACGGCACCCCGTTTAGAGTAGTTTTATGCTTATGAAGCTTGAAGTGACTTAGGATTCTAAATGAATAATATAAAGAATCTTAATAAAAACGATACAGAATCATCTTTATGATCTGCATTTACAAGTTTATTCACTTAAATTGTTTACCCGATGAGATTGATATGTATTTTTCTTTGCTCTCTTATCCTAAACTGTAGTAGTAGCCAAGCAGTCAAGGATAAATCTTTGTGTGAGACTTGCCCAGATGATAATAGTGGTCAGTATAAAGTTGAGATATTAAGCAGGTTTATTCGAAATGACTCAAAAGAGCTATTGGAAGTTGATTCATCATTCAAGAATATATTTTTTAAGTGTTCTAAGAACAAAATATCAAGCAATGGTGAGTGGTTTTATTTTTCTAAGGATGAAAGCCGAAATTATTATCATTTAATCAGTCAGGGAGATTATTCAACAGAGCTTTGGGTTGTTGCTGTTAACATGAATAATAGCATTGAGTATTGTTTTTTGGGAGCTGCTTCAGGTGGGGATGGCGGCGATGGATTTGAAATTTATTCGAGTCTGAAAGACTCCATTTTAAGGCAAACAAAGGTTTACACTTCAATATTCATGAATAGTCAAAAGAATGATTTTACTGATAGTTTGAAAATTGATAGTATTTCTGTAGAATACCTTGTGAAGAAAAAAGGGCTAACAATCCTTAAAACTGATAGTGTTAGTAAAGTCTCCAATTGGGGACATTACTAAGCTAACTTCCTCGCTCGGCGTACTCTAAGATTACATCACAATAAGATAAATAAAAATACGAATTTGAAATTCTGCAGAAATCAATCCGCTTGGATAATTAGCTTCTTAATATATGAAATTTGAAGCGACATAGTCGCAGACTATGCCGAGCAAAAGCCAGATACCAATCCAACATCCTCTATCTCACCTATTTCCAATCAAGCGTTTCAATAAAGTGATCCACATCTTTTCGTAAAAAATTTATCACTGGGCGCAAGGAATCGTTATTGGGTCGGATATTAAAATAGAGTGCGCCGCGAACAAAATTCCGAGTGCTGTCTGTCAGGTAAAACTGTAAGGGCGATGCCACACTTTTTCCTTCTACCCGAAACAAAAGACCGTAAACCTTGCGTTCATCGTCAATAATCAAGCTGTCAGTAATGGCACTTGCTTTGCTCAAATGCTGAGTTAACATGGTGTGCATATCTTCCAGATAAACCGACAGATTGTTGTCGATTTTCTTATGACTTACATACAAGCTTCCTTTAAACTGTGGAAACTCCATATTGAACCAGTTTTTTTCCTGCATGGAATTATAATCCGGTGTAATCTCCGCATAAACTGGACTTTCAAATCTGAAGGCGGGAATGGTATCAACCGTTTCATATTTTTTTTCGGGCAAATCAATGCGAAAAAAACCTCGTGGCTTAGGCGTATAATTGGCTTCGCAACTTATCATTGCCATCATAAAAAATAAAATTCCCACGAAAACCAAGCTTTTACGCATCTGCCACCCCCTTTTTACTCACCTTCAGTTGTTTAATACGTCGTGCATCGGCATCTGTAACTTCAAAAGCGTAATCCCTACAATTCACTTTTAGGCCCGATTCTGGGATGCGACCTTCCAGTTCCAGAAGTAATCCGGCCAGCGTATCCGATTCGCCTTGCACACCTTCAAAATAATGCTCATCGAGCTCCATCACCTTGCAAAAATCGAGCAGGCTGGTGCTGGCATCAAACAAAATATGATCTTCATCCAGTTTTTGAAAAAAGCTATCATCGGGTTCTTTGTCGAACTCATCGCTGATATCGCCCACAATTTCCTCGATAATATCTTCCAGTGTAAGCAAACCCGAAGTGCCGCCATATTCATCCACCACAATCGCCATGTGAATTTTCTTCTCGCGAAACTCTTGAAGCAAGTCGCTAATTTTTTTGTTTTCAGGAACAAAAAAAGCTGGCCTAACAAGCGTTTTCCAATCCAGTTCGGTTTGATTAAGATAAGGAAGCAAATCCTTGATATACAATATTCCCAGCACTTTATCGAAGCTATCTTCATAAACTGGAATACGCGAAAATCCGGTATCCAAAATAAGCTCCAGCAAGCTTTCAAAAGGCGTTTCAATGTCGATTGCCGTAATATTTACTCGCGATTTCATAATGCTTCTGGCTTCTTTTTCACTAAAGGTGGCAATGCCTTTGAGCATTTGTTTCTCTTCGGGAAGCGCGTTGTCATCAGATGTGATGTCTATTGCATCAGAAAGTTCGCTCATTGAAATTCCACGCATTTTACGGCTCAGTCGCCTGTCAATAAAAGTACTTGAAGCTACCAACATAAAGCTTAAAGGCTTAAAAAGACTGACCAAAAAACGCAATGGTTTGGCCATAAATGAAGCCACTTTCAAAGGAAATTTATTGGCTACAACTTTCGGAATTATTTCGCCCACTAGTAGGATCAAAGAAGTTATCGCAACAATTTGGATTAAAAACCCTGCAACAGGATTCTCCGCCATGCGAAAAAAATTATCAGCAATAAAACCAGATAAAATAACAATGGCTACATTTAGTAAATTGTTAGCTATCAGTATTGTTGCCAACAATGTCTTGGGATGATCGCGATGCGAAAGCACCAGTTTATCTGTTTCTGATCCAGTGGCTTCCAGCAGATTGACATCACCAGGTTTGAGCGAGAAATAGGCTGTTTCGCTACCCGAAACAAGTGCCGATAGCACCAGTAGCAGTAACAAAACGAAAATACTAATCGCTATGCCTGTGGTAAAACCTGTAGATGATAAATTGATGATTAGCGTGATTAAACTCGCAGAGGGGTCAGGGTCGGGTGTGTCCAAAATCAATCAAATTTGTATTTTGATGCAAAATAAACAAAAATACCTCAGATTTCAAAATATGTTCAAGCAGGCATTATGCCCAAACAATTTGGTTTGCAGCCTAAAACGGAAGGTCATCCCCTTCGTTTTTAGCACTAAAATCTTCATCGTTGGAGGAAGATGGCGTTTGTGAAGTATTTTCGTTCTGGCTAGGAGTGGCAGAAGCCGACTGCGATTGCTGCTGCGTATTTTGATTGTAGCTTTGATTGCTTTGACCAGATTGATAGCCTTCACTGCCTTGCCCGCTCTTTGAAATCAAGTTCATTTTTTCGGCCAAAATCTCCGTAATATATTTGGTTACGCCTTGCGCGTCCTGATAATTACGTGTCCTGATTTTTCCCTCAATAAAAAGCAAATCGCCTTTGGCATAAGCACGGCGTTTTTCGTCAATGTCGTTGGCCAAATTTCCCCAGGCAACAATATTATGCCATTCAGTTTGATCTTGCCACTGTCCGTTGCGGTCGCGGTATCGTTCGCTGGTGGCAAGCGAAACGGTCATTTTTTTTCCACCATTTTCAAATGAAATTACTTCGGGGTCTTTTCCAAGTCGTCCGATCAGCATTACTTTATTAAGTCCAGCCATGTCTGTATAACTATTTAAGCGTTACAATTTTTAAATATGTTCTTGTTTTCCAGTAAAAAACGGTCAATCAGCCTTGGTAGAGGATAGTTTCCTAAGTCTGATTGAGCAACCAAAGATAATGAATTATTTTTCAATTGTTCAAATCCATCCGTGCAATGCACAATATAAAAAGTTGCAAACAACTGTTGGTGGGTCAACACATGTTTCACAGTACCGCCCAGCTGTCTGATGTCAACGGATACCGCTTTCAATCTTTTAACAAAATCCTCTTTTTCAAGTTCTTCAAGACTTGCTAGCGCAGCGGTTTCGATACACGGAAAATCGTATAAACCCTGCCACACATCACCGTTTTCGCGGTATCGGAGCATGGTGTAACATTCATTTTTGTGTTTGCCATCGATGACGAAATAATTAAAAAATCGCTTTCTTACCTTCACTTTACCGATTTTTACGGGCAATTGGCTTACGCGGTTTTGGGCAAAAGCCAAACAATGATCACGCAAAGTACAGCCCCCACAATCTGGGTTTTTAGGCGTGCATTGCAAGGCGCCAAACTCCATAATCGCTTGATTATAATCGCCGGGCTTATCGTGATCGAGTAATTCATCAGCCAAAAGTTGGAAAATTTTTTTGCCGGCAGCAGTATCTATAGGTTCATCAACGGCATAAAGTCTGGAAAGCACCCTGAACACATTGCCATCAATAACCGAAACAGCCTGATTAAAAGCAATTGAAGCAATCGCAGCGGCGGTATAATCGCCTACGCCTTTGAGTTTTTTTAATTCAGCCTTCTGAATAGGAAACCGACCATCGTACTGCTGAACTAATTGGCTTGCAGCACTCAAAAGATTTCTAGCAC
>CAZOEV010000074.1:0-8755 GCA_964578915.1 uncultured Lentimicrobiaceae bacterium | reverse complement strand
GTTTTTAATCAAAATTTATCCCACAATATAAGTATTTAGCTGGACACCTCAATAAAATTTATTGATTGCTTCGGTGCGGGATTGCACCTGAAGCTTAGCGTAAATATTACGAATATGGGTTCTTACAGTTTCAGTGCTAATATAAAGTTTTGCAGCAATTTCTTTATATCGGTAGCCTTTTGAAAGCCAGTTGAGTATCTCAGATTCTCTTTTGCTCAAATTGTATTTCAATTCTTTAAGGTTTCCCGAATGAAACGATTCAATTACCTTGCGGGCTATGCTCCTACTCATGGGCGAACCACCTCTGTAAACTTCTGAAATTGATTGAATAATTGTCTGCACCTCAGCATTTTTAAGAACATAACCATCTGCGCCTGCACGCAATGCCTCAAAAACCTTCTGATCGTCATCAAAATTAGTACACATTAAAAAATGAATATAGGGATGTTTTTGTTTTACAATTTCTACACATTCAATTCCACTCATTTTAGGCAGGCCAATATCCATTAAAACAACCTCTGGTTTTAACTCATCCACAGCTTCGATAAAACTTTCGGCCGTATTAAAAGTTTCAATAACACAAAGTTCTTCTGAAAGATTAAGCATTTGCCTAATGCCCTTCAAAACCTCCAAATCATCTTCAACTATTATTATTGAAATACTCATTTTACAAAAATATAGCAGTGCTTATGACAACACAATCACACTTTAGTAGTATTTAATTCAATTTGTTCTAAACTAATGGTTGTGCCCATATTTATTTTACTTTCCAGTTTAAATACTCCGCCAAGTTTTTCTGTCCTGAGTTTTAAACTATCCAGTCCAAGCCCTTTTTTAACAGACTTTTCATCAAATCCTTTTCCATCATCAGTAACCCTTAAATACGCTAATTTGTTTTTAATATGAAATGTAACATTTACAGAATCTGTTTCAGCATGTTTAGCAATATTGTTTAATATTTCTTTGAGCGCAAGGAACAGGCTACGGCGAATCTCCGGTGCTATTTCAATATCTTCTGTTTCGTCAGGAAAATTTACTTTACAGCTAATATTGGTATTGTCTGAAAACTCATTTACATAATCCCTAAGATAAAACAGCAGCTCTGAAAGTTTGTCATTTCGAGGGTCGATGGCCCAAATTATTTCTTTAAGGTTTTTACTCAACCCCCTTGATTGACTTATTACTTTAGAAATACCCGCATTATCTGAATCTTTCCGGAGTTTTATTTGCTCGCTCATAAATGAAATCCGGGTTAGCCCCGAGCCAATTTCGTCATGCATATCCCGCGCAATCCTTCCCCTTTCATTCTCCCGAATTTTAATCATGGCGAGCTCCTTAAGTTTTCGTTGCCTTTGTTTTAAGAGAAAGAAAGCCAAAGTTCCGCCTCCTACAAAAGTCATCAAAAAGAATATTAAAAAGGAAATTTGCCAACGCTGTTTTTCTACTTCCAAAAGATTACTAGCATTAGTAGCTTCCAACACTTTAATATTGGCTTCCTTTTGCTGAGTTTTATATTTTGTATCTAACTCTATTATTTCCTTTTGTTTTTGAAACTTAAAAATAGAGTCGTTTAGCATGATTAATGAATCGAGATATTCGTAGGCAAGATTACTTTTACCACATTTCTTTAAAGCCTTGGCATAATGATCATAATAAATTTGTTTAAGGAAAATATCATTGGAAAACCTTAAATAATAAGCTGCACTATCCAATTGAGCCAAAGCTGCACTGCATTTATGGTGGTATTCATTTTGCACCGATAAATTAATAAAACTACGGGCAACTCCTTTGGTGTCGTTTAATTTTTTCTGGTCTTTAATCAACTCCTCAAAACACTCTTCACATTTTTGCGGATATTTTTTATAATCAATTAGAGTACATAAATTATTTCGTGTAGTAACAATACTATAAATATTACCATCTTCTAGTTTTAATTCCAAACTCTTCTCATAAAATAAAATTGCCGAGTCTGACTCTCCTAGTTTTTTATAAAAATGTCCCAGTGAATTATAAATATTCCCTTTAATCGTAGCATTGGTTTTTTCTTTTAAATATTTTAATGCTTCGTATTGATAATGGATAGCATTTGTATGATCTTGCAAATAAAAATATGTGTTACCGATATCGTTAAGTGTTGCAGCAACATTCTCGTCATTATCACCATTTTTTTGAAACTCAAGTATTTCAAATAAACTGTTCAAAGCAGATTGATAATCACCCAAACTTCTATGTGCCAGGGCAATATTCTTACGCATCATAGTACCACCGGCAGGATTGCCATTGTCAAGAAATATTTTCAAACTTCGAGAACAATAAAATATAACACTATCAAAATTATGAATATAGAAATGATAAACACCAAGAGCGTTCAAGCAGTTACCTAGGTTTTCTGACAGAGGGTTAATTGCACTATCTTTCATAACGGCATACATATATTTTGCAACAGTATCGGGTTGTTTGCCCTGAAACGGTTTGGTTAATTTGTATGCAACATCCCTTTGTACTTCAATATCAGTTGATGAATAATAAATAGTTCTCAATGAATCAGGATTTGCATAAGAACCACTATTAATAACCAAAAAACAAAAACACAAAAATAACTTGTACAACTTCATTCAAACTAATTTATGTCGATAATAAAAGAGACATTCAAAAATAATGTTTTTTTATTATCATTCAATGGTGATGCGTTAACTTTTTGAAACTAAAGATTTTATCAACTAAGCCTACTTGTAGGTTTAAACCTCAAAATGAAAAGCATTCATCTGTTTGATTACTTGATATATAAAGAAGGCGAGATCGCTTGACTATCACCTAGATTTGGATTAAACGTTGATTGCTCTTACTCCTATCGGATTTTTATAAAACAAATCATTGTTGTCCAGTAAAAAAAACAAGAGATTCATCTTTTCGCTACCAATGACAACTTTATGTGATTTGTTGAAAAGCGGTATTATTAAATTTCTCTGCCGTAAAAGCAGCATCGGATTGATACCGTTGAGCAGCGAGAAAGAGGGTTTTTAGAAAAAAGGGAGGAACAAACACCCAAGTTTTTAATCCCGAGTTTGCAGTAAAACTGCAGTAAACACAATAAAGTGCAGTCTTTTTTAGAACTGCATTTTTTTGCTTTGGCCGATAAAGCAATTTCCTGACTTTAGATTGCTTTCGGTCGGCTTGCTCTGAACTAATATTTACCGTTTAGCGCATAATTTTCTGCATATAAACCCCTTCTTCGCTGCTAATTTGTAAAATATAAGCTCCGGGATTCAAATTAGATAGGTCTAGTTTGTTATATTGTTCTGTGGTATTTTCAACCAAAATTGTTTGACCTAAAGCATTTAAAATACGGATTTCGCGTGGATTAGACTGGCCTTCAAAGTTGACCATTAAATAATCAGAAACAGGATTAGGAAAAACCTGAACTTTGCCGCTCCATTGCTGATCATATACCGATGCAGCGCTGCAATCGTCGTACAAATAAAGCATCGCAATATCGGCATCGGATAAAACACGGTTAAACACATTTACTTCATCAATAAATCCATTAAAAAAATCTGTTGTTTGCGGCGTATCACGTCCAATTTCAAAAGCATACTCGTTGGGCGTCATTACCTCATTTGGCACGGCCTCACCAATAAACTCGCCATTGAGGTAGCATTTAAGCAGTTCGGGCGTATAAGTGATGGCTAAATGGTACCAAGTGTTAGGCTGTAGCGGCGCCTGACCAACATAAGTTGAATGCCAGTAAATTTGGCCTGTTTCGCCATTAATCCCTAAAGAATAGCTTCGGGTTTCCAGTTCAAATTGGTCGGTCTTGGAAAAAATTGAAGCCCAGGTGCCAAAAGCCAGCGATTGGTAATTAGCCCAAGCCGAAACAGTTACAGCCGTAGTAGGCGAGTTAATTGATTCCGTTGCCGGCACCCTCACCCAATCAGAAAATCCATTGAAATACATGGCTTTATTTGCATTGCCATTGTGATCTTCAGCATAAATTGGATCGACACCATTCATATAAACGCCGTGATTTTCGTTGCCGCTTAGATCATTGAGGTTGCCACAAAAGGAATAGCGTGCCACCAGCCCGCTCTGGATATCTTGCGCTTTCGCGCCGATAAGTGTAATCAAAAAAAGACTAAAGAGTAAAAGATGTTTCATAATCGTATAGTTTTGAGGTTTATAAAAATCAAAACTACAGCCAGAACAGGGGCTTTATAATAAGGTGTTGATCGTAGTTTAGCCGGGTGAAAGAACGTAAATTACACCCAGACAACATAAAAACAACAGTTTTTGAAGCCAATGGGATAAAAAAAGCAGGATGAAATCATTCATCCTGCTTTTTTTGTTAATCTGAAATTATTTCAAAATAACACGTGCTTTTCCTAATTATTCTATAGTAAAATAGAACGGCAATCTAGCTTGAACGCCTTTCATATTGGCCATTTTTTCAATATATTCCAGGTAGGAATAATAGGTGCCAAACTCTTGTTTGAGCATTGTTCTGGCGCGGGTTTCACCCGTCATTTCTTCTATAATTTGTTGGAAAGGATCTTTTTGTTCGGGAAGGCCGTACAAGCGGTAATCATCGCCCAGGCTTGCTTTTTCAGCTGCCATTTGAATAGCGTCTTCGATGCCACCTAAGCCGTCAACCAAACCAATTTCAAGGGCGTCTTTGCCTGTCCATACGCGGCCCTGGCCAATGCTGTCAACATAAGTTTGGCGTAGATTACGGCTATTGGCAACCAGTTTGGTGAAGTCGTTATAGATTTCTACCACACCGTCTTGAATTTTCTTACGCTGAAAATCGCTGAGCGGATTCATTACGTCAATAAAATCGGAATTATCATTGGTCATGGCTTTGTCAAACGTAACACCAAGCTTGTTTTCAAACATTTTCCCCATATAAGGAATCACGCCAAACACGCCAATAGAACCAGTGATCGTATTAGGTTCGGCAAAAATATAATCGGCATTGGTCGAAATCCAATAACCACCCGAAGCAGCAACATCGCCCATAGAAACGATAAAAGGTTTTTCGGCTTTGGCCAATTCTACTTCGCGCCTGATCGTTTCCGAAGCCAACGCACTTCCGCCTGGCGAATTAACGCGCATCACAATGGCCTTCACTTTGTCGTCTTCGCGGGCTTTGCGAATGGCACGCGAAATTCCTTCGGAACCAATTGCCGTTTCAGAACCTTCGCCACCACTGATTTCGCCAATGGCATAAATAACAGCTAACTTATTACGGCTCAATGTTTTTTCTTCACCAACTTTAGCATTGGTGTATTTTGCCAGACTAACCGATTGGATTTTATCATCTTCTTCAGTGCCAAGTTTTTCACGTAAAATCGTAAGCATCTCATCTTTATAAACCAGCTTGTCCACCATACGATGTTCCAGCGCTTTATCGGCGTTTTCAAGCAACAATTCATCGGCTATGCGATTGAGTTCAAGCACATCGATACCGCGGCTTTGGCTAATGCCAGTAAGCATTTCGCCCCAGGCTGAGTTAAGTAATGTTTCCATTTGTTCGCGGTTGGCTTCGCTCATTTTGTCATACATCAGCGGTTCAACAGCACTCTTGAACTTATTGTCGGGGCCGCGAATAATCTGCGCTTCAACTTCCAATTTCTCAAGCGTACCTTTGAGGAAAGCAATTTGCGACATCAATCCTTTGAAGAGCACTCCGCCTTCTGGATTAAGGTAAATTTGGTCAGCAACGCTAGCCAAATAATATGCACCCTGACTGTAAGCTTCAGAATAAGCCACAATAAATTTTCCGGAAGCCTTAAACTCTATAAGTTTCTGGCGAACTTCCTGTATAGTTGCCATACCGGCACTAATTTCGGATAAATCGAGGTAAATACCTTCAATATTTGGATCGGCAGCAGCTTTCTCAATATTTTTCAAAATATCGTCCAATCCCAACATTTGTATAGGTTTAAAACTTGCAAAATCGAAGTTTTCAAATGGATTGTTTGGGCTGCGATCCAAAATAGGTTTGTCGAATTCTGCTACTAAAATTGTCTTCTCTTTCAACTTTACCTGCTCATTATCAGCCATCGAAACCAACGCGCTGATAGTGCCTACCATAATAAATAGCAGAAGCAAAAGGGTTAAAAGTGTGCCTACGAGTGAGGCAAACATAAACTTGAAAAATTGTTTCATAGTCGTACTTTTTAATTGTGTGTTATGGATAAAAACTTATTGTTATCATTAATTGTGCTAAAAATTGTAACAGACTTATTTTAAATATTTTAAAACAAATAACTTTCGCTACTGATTGAGAAAAACTGAACGAAAAAGCACAACAAATGTTCACTATCGTACAATTTAGTTTCGCTTTTTACGCATATCTCTAGTTTCTCTTTGGTAGAAATAATTATCAACAAATTTATGTGAAAAAAAAAACAGAAACAAATTTCAATTACTAAAAACATTGTTTCATCTTTGATGCGCATTAAAAATTAGCTTAGGAATTATGCAGTCATCACGAGTTGTTCGGCCACAAAAATTTGCTTTCCTGTTAGCTTTGCTTAGCTTTTTAAGTCTAAGCATTGGTATGGCAAGCAGATACGAACTGACTAAGATTGACGTTGCAGCCACCTCTATTAAGGAACTTCGCACTGATAATTCAGAACCAGCTTTGTCGTTTTTTTATACGGAGGAGCTGCTTTCTTCAGAAAAGCCGGCTTTGATATCTAACTTTTCGACAAGAGCACTTATTTACGATTTCAGCGAATTCAGTATTCGTGAAAAAATTATGGATACCGGACAGCTTAGTATGGAGCGCATGTTGAGTTTTTTATGGTTGCACAACCAAAAGCTCGACTTGCAGGAAGCCAGACAGTTAACCCAATTATATCTTGAAGAATCCAGAGCCGAAGGCGTCAACCACGATATTGCTTTTGGTCAGATGTGTCTGGAAACGGGCTATTTAAAATATACCGGCGATGTGAGTCGGGAACAGTTTAATTATTGCGGACTTGGCGCGACTGGTAATTCAGAACCCGGCTTGTTTTTTACCAATCCACAAGAAGGTGTACGGGCACATATTCAGCATCTAAAAGCTTATGGATCAACGGATAGCCTAAATAATTTGTTAGTTGATAGCCGTTTTAGATTTGTTAAAAGAGGTTCGGTTCAGAATATTACAGGGCTTACCGGAAACTGGGCCGGCGATCCGCAATACCACCATAAAATCAACTCTATTTTAAACCGTCTTTACGATGGCAGTTATGCGCGGCCATAGTAATGTTCAAGAAGCTTTTCAAGAAGCATACTGCATCGAAACACTGTCGAATCCAATGCGAGAAAACCCTGTAATCATGAAAAACTCTCGTTGATTTTTAGTAAATTTGTAGGATGAGACAAAAAACTCAACATATTGATGTCGAGATTGATAAATTGACTAATTCGATTGAGAATGTCATTACTGGAGACAGTTTTCAGACTGATGTAACATTAATTGATAAAGTTGATTTGAAGTCCATTACAAAGAAAAATGGATGGCTATTTAATTGGAAAAGTGAGTATAAACTTCCTGATCGAGATGTTTATAAATTAACGATTAATGGTAATCCAGCTATTATTCAAGGATTAATTAGCATTACAGAGCGAGAAGACCATGTTTATATCCACCTGATTGAGAGTGCTCCATTTAATCTGGGACGTAATAAAGTGTATTTGGGAGTACCTGCTAACCTTGTTGCTTTTGTTTGTCGTACATCTTTTCACCGTGGATTTGAAGGTTATGTCTCATTTAATGCTAAAACCCAACTGATTGAACATTATGAAAAGACTCTCGGAGCAATAAATGTCGGAGAACATCTTATGGTGATTAATACAGATGCTGCATTAAGATTGATTGATAAATATTTTAAAAAATAGAATTATGGGATTGATTAAAGAGCCTATGGATGTAGATTTCGTTGTTAACCCTAGACCGTTAACAGAGAAAGAGAAAAAAATGATAAGTGATTTCATAAGAGCGGACAAAAAGAAAAGGAAGATGAAAAATTCTTCCAAAAAAGGTACGCTCACCCAACAAACTGTTTAGTGAGTAGTTAGTGGTGGTTTTATTTTGATATTCAATATTTTAATACTTGACAAGCCAAGTGCTAAACCGAAAGTTTATTGCTTCGATATCTGCCATTAACCATATACCAATCTGCTATGCGAGATAATATTTTCATCCTGCTTGGCTCCAATCTGGGAGATCGCAAAGTTTTTTTAACACAGGCGCGAAAAGCTATCGAGCAACAATGCGGAAAAATACTGACTACTTCACACTTGTATGAAACAGCACCCTGGGGCTTTAAATCTGACGATTGGTTTTTAAATCAAGTCATTGAAATAGAAAATGATTTAACTGCTATTCAACTACTTGAAAAGCTACTCACCATAGAAACCAGCCTGGGCAGAACCCGAAGCACGACACAATACAGCTCCAGAAATATTGATATCGACTTGCTTTATTTTGGCAATCAAGTTTTTAGCACAACGAAACTTATTGTGCCCCATCCTCACTTGCATTTAAGGAAATTTACCCTTTTGCCACTCTGCGAAATTGCACCAGATTTTATTCATCCGGTTTCACAAAAATCACAGCTTGAACTACTTCACCAGCTCACTGACGATTCTGTGGTAAGACGGCTCGAAAATGCTGCCGATTAATTAGTGTAAGAAAAAACATCACTTTTCTAGCTTTGATAAGAAAAGGCAAAAGACAAGGCTTTAGAAGTTTTTGAAACCAAGG
>CAZOEV010000073.1:0-8830 GCA_964578915.1 uncultured Lentimicrobiaceae bacterium | reverse complement strand
CCGGGAGTCGCGTTTACGAAAAAAACGTTATTTCAGAATCTGGCAATGCTGTACAGCTTGATTACAGCGGAAATGTAGTAATATGCGGTGTATTTGCCGGTCAAGCTTATTTTGGCGATACCATTGTTCAAACGAAAGGAGGAAGTGATGTTTTTGTGGCAAAATACAACAATGCAGGGAGTTTGCTATGGGTAAGCACATTTGGGAATCATGGCTGCAATATTTGTAATAATTTGCTGGTTGATAATGAATCAATATATATTGCAGGAACTACAAATGGCTCATTACTTGATGACCCTATTTCTCAAAATAAATCTCCGGTGTTTTTGGGCGCGCTTGATCGTTATGGTAAACTTGAATGGTTGGCAGAAAGAAGTGACACAATACCATTAATGACCTTTAAAACAATGCTTGCCTGGCAAAATAATCAACTTGTTTTTGGTACAGTTAGTTCCAAGATCCCGCCCAATAGCAATAAGCTTGATGAGAAGCCACAATATTACCTTGAAATAGAGCTGATTGATAAAAGTGGAAATACGGTTAAGGCAAAAGCTTTCGATTTGATTTCAAGACCTGATTTTGATTTTATTAATGAAAGTAGTAACCAGTTATTGCTAATTGACCATTTTACAAATAAAACCGTTTCAATTGGCGAATTATCAGAATCATCTGCTCAATTTTTCCAATCATCGGCCAAAATGCAAGAGCAAAGTGAAACGAAATCTTCAGAGCGTTTCTACTTCAATGAAAAAGGAGACATTATGGACATAATGCATAGATTTGATTCGACTACTTATATGGCCACAACTGCTAATAAAGATCTGATACTCAATTACGACAAAAAGAGATACCTACTAATAGAGAACTTGTCAGTCGCCAGAATTGTTAAACCTGTTTTCTCCTCTGAAAATTATCAATATCTTTTGATTAACTACTTTGGCGGGTTCAATGAAGCATTAGGCATTGATAATATTAATGGGGGTCAAGATATTCTTCTACTGAGGATTAATAAAAAAGCAGATTCGGAGTTCGTTAAATTAAACGAAAATAACTTGACTAATTTAATTAGTTTATTTCCAAACCCTTCTCAAACAGGGATATTTCAGGTTGAAGTAAAAGCAACGAGCTTGCAAGAATGTGAAAGTATATTGATAATCAATCATGAAAATAAACAAGTCAAGTATATGTCTGTCAGCAGCATACCAAATAATATTGATTTGAGTGAACTAGCTGCTGGTCAGTATTTTGTAGTATTTAGGTTCTCAGATAGTGAAGTACTAAAAAAAGTAATTATTTTGTAAGAAAGCTTGTACATACCAAATAAAATCCGAAATCTAACAAGAATCAATCTGCTTGGAATAAGATTGATAAGCTTTGTAAAAAACTGTAGCCGACATAGTCGCAGACTGCGAGTAGAAAACAATCCAGATTTTTAAAGAATATGAAATATAAAGGAATGGCAGTCAACGAGCGATTTTTTTTTCAGCTTTTTAAGCAACTTGAATGGCGGGAAACTATTATGAATAAAAGAATTGAGACGAGAATTGACTAGTTTTACCGTTAATAAGAGTGCAAAAACAGCACACTCACAATAATAAACTTAAAATACCATGAAATGAAAAAAATACTAATTATTTGTTTAACTGGTTTTATGACCATAATGCTATATGGACAAGAGAAAATTAAACTTGTACCATACGATTTTCAGGAGAAAATTAAGATTAGCAAACTCAATAGTTCTCCCACAAATGATAAAATTAATGATTTGATATATTCAAAAAATGAATTAAATGCAGTTTCAATTGAAGTTAACCCAGCTGATATTAATAAGGCACAAAAAATTCAATTAAATATCATTAAGTTGTATAATAAACAAGGAAATCTACTAGCAACATCCCAACCAATAGATTTGTATGACTGGATTGTTAAGCCTATGGGAGATGATAAAACTGTACTAGTTATTTTTCCTGCTGGAACTGCACAAAAAGCCATTATTAAATTTTTAAAAATATCAGGAAACTCACTAGTTGAAATAAAAGAAATTGTTAGGGAAACTTCATATTTTAATTTTGATATTGATAATAAGGGTGAAAAATTGATTGCTAGTTACTCCCCTTATAGAGGAAAAAGTGCTTTGCCTGAACTAAAACTCTACGATAATAATGGAAATGAGATTTGGTCAAAGACTGTCGATGAAAAAGATATTTACTCAATAAAAATATCAAATGATTATATCGTTGCTGCTTCCCAAGATTTAATTGACAAAGTAGGCTACGTTTACTCTTTCAATTATAACGGAAACAGAAAAATGAAGTCTAAGTTAAATAGTATAGAAGGAACATATCAAATAGAATATTCTGATGACGAAACGAATCAGTTTTTTGCAATTTCAACTTCCAAAAATATCGAACTGTTTGATTCAAAATCATTTTCAAAAATTAAATCAATAGAATCAAAAGATAGTAATTCAAGATTTAAATCTTATATTGTTGATAAGAATGGCAATATTGTAGCTGCTACTGACAAAAAAATAGTTGTAGAAACAATTAATAATCAGAACGATGAAATAGAAATAAAAGTTGATGGCAATCCAAGAATAAAAAAGGAAAAAGATAAAATAGTACTTGAAATGTGGAACCCAAAAGAACAAAAATATTATGAAATACAATATTAAATTAAAAAATACGATATTAATTTTAGCAAGTTTTTTTGCATTAAATGGTTATGCATATAACTGGCCACTTACGAATGGGACGGTTCAATATCAAATTAATGCGACATTTGGCGAATGCAGAGGTACTCGTGACCATTTCCATAATGGAGTGGATATTCAAGCAACACAAGGTACAGCGGTTCTTGCAATTGAAGGTGGTATAGCATATATTAGTGCAGGTAGTGCCGGAGTAAGTATTGGGCAATACAGGTACTATCATTTAACAAATATTGCTGTTCAAAACCAACAAACTATTACAGCAGGTACAGTGATTGGTTATACAGATGGTGGGAATCATATACATTTTATTGAATGTACACAAGTAATTAACTTTTATGGGGATGTTCCAAATAACCTTTGTGCGAATCCTTTAATAAACGGAGGCTTGACACCATTTACAGATAAAGGAGATCCTGTGATAGATAACGTAACTATTTATAGGCAGGGCACAAATGATGTTGTGATACTTGGAACATTTTATGGGCAGCTTGATTTTGCAGTTCAAGCCCATGACCCAGGAGTAACATCTACCGGAGGAGCAAACAATGCCAGTACATGTGGGATATATAGTGTCTCAATAGAATTTAGAGATGGTAATAATAATTTAATAGGGCAACCGATAAACTATTTAAATTTTAATAATTTACCTAATAATTCAAATATTAATTGGGCGTTTGCAAATGGTACGAATAGCTCAACATTTATTTATTGGGCAACAAATGACCCTTTTAATGGCCCTTATAACAAATATTGGAATACGAGACAAAGAGTAAATAGTAATTTTGATGTTGACGCTAGATATGCTGGAGAGGCTTTATACAACGAAGGAGTTATTAGCATTACAGTAGTAGTTGAGGATGTTGCTGGTAATAGAACAACAAGAGAATTAACACCTTGATAAATAAGTTAATATAAAAATGCACGGCTTACAATCGAGTAGGCGGCTGACCCCGGAATAACCGAGGCCAGTGCACCTCTCACACCCCGCTCGTCGTAGTCTGCGACTACGTCGCCACATAACTAAATAAAAACTATTATATTTGGAACCTGAAACCTTGTAAGAATCAAACTGCATGAGACCAGATCGATAAATATTGTAACAAACTATTGCTTGCTAAAAGACAGCTATGACCACAGGATACCGTATTTTACTCGTTAAAATCTACCCCTATTATAAAAATGAAAACAATCTCAATTTCTGATTTTAGAAAAAACATCAAAAAGCACCTTGATTCGGTGTCTGATAATTTTGAGACTTTGATTGTTAAGCGCGGGAAATGTTCGGGCGTTGTAGTGATGTCAATGGATGCGTATTTTTCTTTAATAACGGCAAGACAACACGAACGCCCTTCAAAAATCAACGAAGCAAGGCTTGATTCAGCAATCGAAAAATTTAAGCAAGGAGCGTCATTTGCAGTTTCCCTTTTTCCTGATTTAGAAAGCCAGAACTACAAATAGAGCCAGAATAAAAATGTTGAGGTTTTGCTATGAAATTCCAGCAAATCTAATTCAATAAACTCCCTACCTAATTATCGTAACCGACCCTTGCAATGTTTGTTTTATTTGGCCGTCGAAGGTTTTAAAAAACACATCACACACATAAAAATAGGTGCCATCGGCGCAGTCTTTTCCGTTTTCTTGGTTTTTGCCATCCCATTCAATTTCAGGATTTGTGGTTTCAAACACCGTGTTTCCCCAGCGGTTAAACACAACTAATCCAATACTTTCGACAGTTGCTTTTGGATTGCTCGAAGGATAATTCAGCGGAATCCATAAGTCGTTAAACTGATCTGCGTTTGGCGTAAAAACATTTGGGAGTTCATACAGCGGACAGGTGTCATAATCTACACAAACAATATTTGAAGCTGCTGAAATATTGCCCTTTTCGTCGCGGGCTTTCAGGAAATAGCAGCCAATTACCACATCCAGGTTTTGATGAATCCAACTGCTGTCAGCCAGATTGGTAACAGAATCAATCAACACAAAACTTTCTGACGCCAATGGCGTATAGTAAATTAAATAAGTTATTGCATCTTTTTTGCAGCTATCCGCTATCGGATTTTGCCAGCTTAGCTTGTTATCAATGGTTTCGCAATTGGTTTCCACGGTTAAAATGGGCGGACAAGGCGGGATATTATCAACGGGAACAGCGCAAACGATAGGCGAAAAATTGATGATCGGATGAATAATTCCGCTGGTAGAATAACCGCCGTAAGATTTAATATAATAGCAATAATTGCTGCCGTTGATCAAGCTGTCATCTTTAAATTCGCGTGAATAAACCCGATTAATAAGCTCAAATTCAACACTTTCTGCTGTTTGGCGATAGATATCGAAGCTGTCATTTGTCCAAGGCACATTGGCGTTCCAGCGCAAGAGTAAGGCTTCGTCAGTAGGTAAAATATCGAGCGAAAGTGCCTCTGCCCGCGGGCTGCTACCAATTGCGCCGTTTTGGTCGTTCTCTAACTCAACAGCATAAGCCAATGATTGGTTTATTTCGTTAATATTTATTGAGTTATCCGTATAAAGTGTATCCAAAAGTCCAATTCCGGTAAAAACTACACTTGTTTCATTGCCCAAATACCGAATCAAATTATAGCGATAGGGTGGAGGGTATTGCAGGCTGTCGAGTTCTGTTGGAGGACTCCAAGCTGTTAAAACGCTGCCTGTGAGCAAGTCCAGACTGTCATTACTCACGTGTGTAATAACCGGAAGGTCTCGTTTTAGGCTGGCACAGGCTTCATTGCTGGCCAAGCTCTCGGATCCGTCCTGAAAAACACTGGTGATCAGATAGCAATAATCAATGCCAGGTACAAGTCCATTGCCATTATTGTCATCTCTAAAAGTAATTATGCTTAGATCTTCTACGCGTTCAAGTAGTTGATATCCAGTAAATCCTGGAACACCGGTTTCACAATAGCCAGGTTCAAAACCAGATGCTCCATTGCGCCGATAAATCCGGTATTCGATAGCATTTTCGCAGGGCGCATTGTTCCAGTTTAGCTCAATGCCGTTTCCGAGCGCTTCTGCTGTCAGGTTTTCTATGGGCGGCGCAATCACGCGAATCGACACCGTTTTAAAACTAGTCAGGCTCACTTCAGGATGCTCATCACGGGCTCTGAAAAGCACCTGATAAGGATTTAGCCGCACATTACGACAGGCAACATCCCAGAAAAAGCTTGTTTGTGCTTCAGGCTGGCCAATTGCCGGATCGGGAATGATTGAGGCTGGATTCAGGGGGTGTTCAAAAGGTGCACCAGTAGCGCTAAGACTGAGCTCATTTCCGTCAGGATCAACGGCTACAACATCAAAAGTAAGCGTGGTGCCAGCAACTACACAAGTGTCTGTTATGGTAATAATATCGGGGGGATTATTGTTGCAAGCACCAATTAATATCTGCATATCGCGCACCACAGAACCCACTTTTATGCCTTGTCGCCATTCTTCTATCATAAATGCCACATTATATTCGCCTTGCAGCAGTGGCGTTTCCCAGCGTAGCTCACCCGTAAATTCATCGATGCCAAAAAAATCACTCGTGCGTGGCTCTGTATAGCCTGGAATTTCGAGTCCGCCGGCTCCTTTGCAGTTTACAAGCCGAAAGCTAAGGCTGTCGCCATCAGGATCATAAGCAGAAGGATTATGTAGATATAGTTTGCCAACGCAACCCTGATCAATAGGTGGGTTGAGGAGCTGCACAGAGTTATTATTACCTAAAAATGGATTGATTATTAGCTCGCTTTCAACATAAATCGGCACATTCACAGAGTTAGGAATATTGACCACGCCAAAATTTCTGTTTGGGTCTTCCACTGAAAGGGTGTAATTGCCTGCTGCCGGAAAAGTGTGGTCCATCCGGTAAATATTTAAGGTATAGTTGTCTGGCTGGTTAGTAAAAACTATGCGGGGAATATCACCTATGGAGTTGTCTCCGAATTTGATAGGTAAAAAAGTCCTGTCATCATCGGCGGGGCTGGGTGTGTAGGTGTACATGGTTATGGTGATTTCATAGGTGAAGCCAAATAACCATTTATAGGTAATTTCAGCGGCGCGCTGATGCGTTGCGAAAAGCTCGGTAAGCCCTAAAAAGGCTATGATTAACAGAAATCCCAGTCGTTTTAGCATGGGTGAGAAATGATGGACTGCATAGTGTCATGCAAATGTACATGATTTTTTTTCAAAATGTGTTTTGCATTCTCGCTGAATAATGCGTTTGGCAGTATTTAACATTGGGGATTTTGGAGTTATTACATCATTATATTCAATGGCAGATGGATATGTTATTTTGCAATTTATGTAAGTGTTGCCAGACCCTAAAGGAACTTATTTTTTATAAAATTATCAAAAGCTTCTTTATTTTGTTTGCTGATAGGAATGCGCTCTTTGCCAAAAAGAATATGGTCGCGCTCTATGGTCTTTATCTTGTTGAGACTTACAATAAAGGAGCGATGAATTCGCATAAATTTGTCTGTTGGCAATTTTTCTTCCAAAGATTTCATCGTTGCGTGAAAAACAATAGGATTTGGTGAGTCTACTATATATAGTTTAACATAATCTTTTAGGCCTTCAATATACATAATATCTTTATAATCAATTCTTTGTATTTGAAAATCGGCTTTTATAAATAAGTAATTTTCATCTATTTCTAAGGGTTTGATTGGCGATGTTGATTTTAATAGATCAAAATGTTGTTTTGCATGTTTCACAGAATCAAGGAAAACATCATAACTTATTGGTTTTAATAGATAATCAAGCGCATGAAGTTGAAAACCTTCTACAGCATATTTATCGAAAGCAGTTGTAAAAATCACTTTAGTATCTTCATTCAATGTTCGGGCAAATTCAACGCCAGTTAAATCTGGCATTTGAATATCTAAGAAGATAAGTTGAACTGGATTCTCCTGTAACATATCCATGGCATCAATAGGATTATCAAACTCACCTTTTGGCTCAAGAAAGGGCGTTTTATTTATATAAGACACTACTAATCCTAAGGCTAAAGGCTCATCGTCAATGGCAATGCATGTAATTTTATTCATACTTCTAAATCTAGTGGAATTGTTAAATGAACCACATACTGATTTTTGTCGTTATCTATTTTTAACTCGGCCAAGTTGCCGTAAAGGAGTTGTAAGCGTTTTTTTATGTTTTCTATGCCAAATCCACCTATTTTGCCATCAGATGCCTTTTTGTTTTCGGGAATACTGTTTGTGCACTCAAAAATAATTCTGCTCGTTTCAGTCTTAAGCGCAATTGAAATAAATGAGTTTTCGCGATAGCTTATGCCATGTTTAAAAGCATTTTCAATAAAAGGTATAAATAACAAGGGTGGTATTTTGGCTTTTGGCAGCTTATTATCTATGCTGATATGCAATTTTACTTTTGAAGTGAGCCTTTGTTGCATAAGCTCAATGTAATTTTGAATAAAATCGAATTCATCTTTTAGTTCAACAGTTTTTATGTTTGAATCATAGATTAAATACCTCATCAATCCCGAAAGTTTCTCCACAGACTTTTGGGCTTTAGCGCTATCAATGGCAATCAATGCGTAGATATTGTTTAGTGCATTAAAGAAAAAGTGCGGGCTGATTTGGTTTTTTAGGAAAGCTAATTCAAAATCAACGCGGACTTTTTCAATTTCCTTTTGTTTTGTTTCATTCTTTCTGAGGTGTTGCATTGTTGCCATTCCGGTGCTAAAACCAAGAACTACCAACATTAAAAAAAAGTTATCGACAAGTTTGGGATGTAAGCCAAAACGGTTGCTTGGCAGCATATTTTTTCCTCGAATAATACTCTCAGGTCTCAAACTGTCTAATTGCAAAAGATTATACAAATATTGGGATGCGATAAGCAATGAAATGGCAAATAGAAATAGGGCAGCAAAGAAATAAATTCTTTTTCTCGAAAAGAAAAACCGGGGCACAATAACTAAGTAGTTGACGTAGAAAGCCACGATCATAAAAATTAATTGATAGTAGTAGCTATAAATCCAGAAAATAGCCCGGTCGTTATCCCTATCAAATAAAAATAGGGGGAGAATTGAAAAAAGCAATAAGCCGGCAATATGCGGCATCCATTTTTCTATGCTGCTTTTAGATATTTTCATAGTGTAAATTT
>CAZOEV010000072.1:0-8864 GCA_964578915.1 uncultured Lentimicrobiaceae bacterium | reverse complement strand
GAAATGCGCATGGGCGATAGATTTTCCTTGTTCAATCATTTTTTCTACCACGGTAAGCATCACACCATAAGTTCCACCCCAGCTTACCACAAGCATATCAGCATCTTCGGCGCCTAACACTTCTTGATCAGCAATATAGTTTGCTACACGCTGTACTTTTTCTTCGCGCAAATAAGTCATTCTTTCGTGGTTCAGTGGATCGTGAGAAACATTTCCGATCACATCCTGTTTTTCAAAACCACCAATACGATGCCTCAACCCTTCTGTTCCAGGGATAGCCCATTGTCTGTTCAAACGTTCAGGATCACGTTTATAAGGTTTATATTCAGCATCGTTTGCTTTAGCTATAGGAGGTGTAATAGCTGGCAACTCCCCTACTACAGGGATTTTAAACACTTCGGAACCGTTGGCTAAGGAGCCATCAGTAAGCAAGATAACCGGAGTCATGTGTTCCAATGCCAGCTTAGATGCTTCAAAAGCGCTGTAAAAACAATCTACTGAACTACGTGCTGCAAGAATAATAACAGGCGCCTCGCCGTTACGGCCATATAAAGCTTGCATCAGGTCACTTTGCTCAGATTTTGTTGGCAAACCAGTAGAAGGACCGCCACGCTGCACATCAACAATCACGATAGGAAGCTCGGTCATAACAGCCAAACCAATGGCTTCACTTTTGAGTGATAAACCAGGCCCGCTAGTGCTTGTTATTGCCAAAGAACCAGTAAAACTCGCACCAATCGCAGAAACAATGCCGGCGATTTCGTCTTCGGCCTGAAAAGCTTTTATTGATAAGTTTTTGTGCTTAGTGAGTTCCTGAAGAATCTCAGTAGCAGGTGTTATGGGATATGAACCAAGGAAAAGATTCCTACCCGAACGCTCAGATGCAGCCATAAAACCCCAGGCTGTTGCTATATTTCCAGTAACATTTCTGTAACGTCCTTTTTTAAGCGGAGCCGGTTCTACTTTATAAGTATTGGCAAATAACTCAATGGTATCAGCATAGTTAAAACCTGTCTTTAACACGGCTTTATTGGCTTCAATAATCAGCGGATTAGCCTTAAATTTTTGCTCGTAATATTTGTTAATAAGCTCAATATCTCTATTGAACAAGTACATCAATATCCCCAAAGCAAACATGTTTTTTGTTTTGAGTGTTGACTTCATGTCCATATTCAAATGCTTCACCGCCTCCTTGGTAAGTGAGGTAATGGGCGCTTTGATCAGCATAAATTTCTCCAAAGAACCATCGAGGGTAGGATCGGTGAGATAACCTGCTTTTTCTAATCCTTTTTCGATAAATGCATCAGCATCCACAATAATTATGGCATCGGGTTTTATCCAACGCATATTTGCCTTGAGTGATGCGGGGTTCATAGCAATCAGCACATCGGCTAAATCACCCGAAGTATGTACTGTTTTTTGTCCAAAATGTATTTGAAAACCAGAGACACCTGAAACTGTGCCCTGGGGCGCGCGAATCTCTGATGGATAATCCGGGAAAGTGGCAAAATCATTTCCGGCAAAGGCCGTAGAATCAGAAAAGAGAGAGCCGGTTAACTGCATACCATCACCAGAATCGCCGGCAAAGCGTATAACGACCTGATCGAGTTCAACAACTTTGCTGTTTTTGCTTGTCATATCTATGGGTTTAAAATTGGTACAAAGGTAAAAGTTTTCGCCTTGATTAGCCGCAATTATTAACAAATTACCCTTTTCTAAAACGTTTGCATTAAATGCATAATTATAACTTTAAACCTTGTTTATCAGTTATTTATATTTATAAACAGCCTTAATATACTTTATTGGCCTCCCTTAATTATAATCAGTCTAAATTCCAAACAAGCCCATCTATCAAATAACACCATATTAGATGTCCGTTTTTCAGATTTTCTTCAAAAAAAACATGAAGTATCTGCGTAAAAAAAGGTGACTATGATCATGCTTCTCCTTTTCAATAATTTAAGCTCAAAACCAACTGAAATGGACAGCGCTATTTAGATTTTTAACCAGCCTTAATTTAGATTAGCTATAAATTATTAGTCTTTGATTCTACTTAAAACAGTATAGCTATCTTTGCCGAACAAACTCATTGTTAAATTTTAATATCTATTTGTTATGGCTTACAAAATCACTGATGATTGCACAGCATGTGGCACCTGTATTGATGAATGTCCAGTTGATGCTATTTCTGAAGGAGACATCTATGTAATTGACCCAGACGTATGCACTGACTGTGGTTCTTGCGCTGATGTTTGCCCTGTAGAAGCAATCATCCCCGAATAAATTCAGCATCAGAAATGAGTTAATTTTTTTATAAAACAAGCTCATTTAACTGAATCCTCATACAGGATTCAAGTGTCAAAAAAACGAAAGCCTGCCTTGCAGGCTTTTTTTATAGGTACTTCCAGCCTTTAGTTAGAATGAATCTTAATAAAATACTTAACTTTGCAAGCACTATTTAAGCAACATATTCATGGATAAATATGCTTTTTTGAATGCCAGTGACCCGGCTGTTATTGATGCGCTATATCAGCAATTTAAAGACGATCCTTCGCAGTTGGATCCTGAATTAAAGCGCTTTTTCGAAGGCTTCGATTTTGCTTCAAAAACCTATAACACCCAAAACTCTGGCTCACAAGCCGTTACTAATAAGGAATTTAAGGTTTTAGGTCTTATAGATGATTATCGCAAACGCGGACATTTATTTACGGCGACAAACCCTGTTAGGAAACGTAGAACCTATGAGCCATCGCTTGATATTGAGAATTTCGGCCTTTCCGAAAAAGACCTTGATACCAAATTTGAAGCCGGACAGGAAGTAGGAATTGGCACGGCTACTTTGCGCGATATTATTGCGATGCTTGAGCAAACCTACTGCAAATCAATAGGTGTTGAGTATGTTTATATCCGCAATACGGAAATTGTGAAGTGGCTGCGTGCCAAAATGGAGACAAATAGAAACACGCCAAACTATCCCGTTTCCGACAAAAAACATATACTTCAAAAGCTAAATCGTGCGGTAAATTTTGAAGGGTTTTTACATAAAAAGTTTCCTGGCCAGAAAAGATTTTCGCTGGAAGGCGCCGAATCTACAGTGCCAGCATTGGATGCCATTATGGAGAAAGGTGCTGAACTGGGCGTTAAAGAATTTGTTATCGGAATGGCCCATCGCGGTAGGCTAAATATTCTGGCCAATGTGATGCGCAAGCCTTACGGAGATATTTTCAGCGAATTTGAAGGCAATATCTATGAAGATGAAACACTTTTGGGCGATGTAAAATATCATCTCGGTTATACCACCGAAAGAAAAACAACAAAAAATGAGTTTGTAAAACTTACATTAGCACCCAATCCCTCACACCTTGAAGCGGTTGACCCTGTGGTTCAAGGAATTGCACGCGCAAAAATCGATCTTATTTATAATGGAGATTACAGCAAGGTTACACCTATACTAATTCATGGCGATGCATCCGTTTCGGGTCAAGGCATTATTTATGAGTTAGCTCAAATGTCAGAACTAAATGGCTATCGCACAGGCGGAACCGTGCATTTGGTTATTAACAATCAAATTGGATTTACAACCGATTACCTGGATGGCCGTTCCAGCACGTATTCAACAGATGTAGCAAAAGTTACGCAATCTCCTGTATTTCATGTAAATGGCGACGATCCAGAAGCTGTTGTTTACGCGATTCAACTCGCCATGGAATACCGCGAAAGATATCACAAAGACATCTATATTGACCTGCTTTGCTACCGCAAACATGGTCATAACGAAGGTGATGAGCCACGTTTTACACAACCTATTCTTTATAAAGCAATCGAAAAGCACCCGAATCCAAAAGTGATTTACGAAAAAAAATTGCTTCAAGAAGGTGCCATCGATGAAGCACTTATAAAAAGGATGGAAGACCATAACCTATTGCGCTTGGAAGAAAGCTTAACTGGCTCGAAAAATCGAGAAAAATCCTTTATAAAAAACTTCTTAGCAGATACATGGAAAAATATAGAAAAGGCTAAACCAGAAGATTTTGAGCAAAGTCCGGTAACCGGCATTTCAAACCAGGAACTTTTAAAAATAGCTGAAAAACTCACGACTTTACCCGAGCATAAGCAGTTTTTTAGAAAAACTGTTCGACTGCAAAAACAAAGGCAAGAAATGGTTTTTGAGACCAAACAACTAGATTGGGCTATGGGCGAATTGCTTGCTTACGGCAGTTTGGTTGACGAAAAATATCCCGTGAGGCTAAGCGGACAAGATGTGGAGCGTGGCACTTTTTCGCACCGACATTCGGTGTTAAGGGTTGAAGATTCAGAAGAAAAGTATGTTCCGCTGAATGCTATTGACGAAAATCAAGCCAAATTTGACGTTTTCAACTCCCTTCTATCAGAATATGGTGTTCTAGGTTTTGAATACGGCTATGCGCTTGCTTCGCCCGAAACGCTGACGATTTGGGAGGCGCAATTTGGTGATTTCAACAACGGCGCTCAAATTATTTTCGATCAATTTATGAGCAGTGCGGAGGACAAATGGAATGTGATGAACGACCTGGTAATACTTTTGCCACATGGCTACGAAGGTCAGGGACCAGAGCATAGTTCAGCACGCATCGAACGTTTTTTAAGCCTTTGCGCCGAAAACAATATGCAAGTGGCCAATTGCAGCACACCGGCCAACTTTTTCCATATCCTGCGCAGGCAGTTGAAAAGAAAGTTCAGAAAACCGCTCGTTATATTTACACCAAAAAGTCTGCTGCGCCATCCACGATGCGTTTCACCACTCGCGGATTTCGAGTCGGAAACCCGTTTTCAGGAACTTATTGACGATGTTTCTGCTGATCCTGAGCACATTGAAAAAGTAATTTTCTGCACCGGAAAAGTCTATTATGACCTCCTGGAAGCCAAAGAAGAACGCAAGCTTAACAATATCGCCATTGTGCGTCTGGAACAACTTTATCCGTTGCCACGCAAAAAAATGCTGGCAATAATAGAGCGTTATCACAAAGCAAAAACGCATGTTTGGGTGCAGGAAGAGCCGATGAATATGGGGCCATGGAAATATATTCACCACGAATTTAAAGAAGTAGAGCTTAAATTGGTTGCTCGTCCCGCCAGCGGAAGTCCGGCAACGGGATCGCCTAAATTCCACGTGATACGTCAGCAGAAAATTGTTGATAAAGCCCTAGAAGCCTGCGATTGTCCTTATGTAAACAAAGATTGTGGCATGTTGTGTATCGGCAATAAATGGCGCTCATTTGAGAAGGAACTCGAAGACCTTAACGTAGATAAACTCGACAGCAAATACCACAACGCAGTAAAAAAATTGGAATAATAAACCTTATTATTATGGCTACCGAAATAAAAGTACCCAGCCCGGGCGAATCAATTAACGAAGTGCAATTGGCCAATTGGCTGGTTGAAGACGGCTCTTATGTAGATAAAGATCAGGAAATTGCAGAAATTGATTCTGACAAAGCTACCCTCACCATTTCAGCAGAAGAAGCAGGAATTATTCATTTTAAAGCTGCCGAAGGTGACACTATCGAAGTAGGAACTGTGGTTGCCGTTATTGAGCCGGCAGAAGCTCCGGCAGACAGAAAAGATAGTAAACCAAAAGCTGCTGAAGAAAAACCAGCAGAAAAAAGCCCTGAAAAGGAAGCAAAACCAGCTGAGGAATCACAAAAAGGAACTGAAAAATCAGCATCGAAAGAAACATCAGCCCAAGGCGATTCCGCTCAGCATGAAAGCGTTTTAAAGCTTTCGCCCTTGGCACGAAAAATAATGCAGGCCGAACAAATTGACGAAAAAGAATTACTTAACTTCTTTAAGCAATTTCGCGTGGAAGCCAAAGATGTTAACTTTTTCAAAGAACATAAAAACGAGCTAAAAAGTCAGCCAAAAGCTGAAGCAAGTTCGTGGGGTGGTTCGCGTGAGCACAACAAGAAGAAAATGAGTATGCTGCGCAAAAAACTGTCGCAACGCTTGGTTTCGGTAAAAAACGAAACCGCCATGCTCACTACCTTTAACGAAGTCAATATGACGCCAATCATGGAGATTCGTAAAAAGTATAAGGAAATTTTCAAGAAAGAGCATGATGTCAATTTAGGCTTTATGTCGTTCTTCACAAAAGCTGTAACCGAGGCTTTGCATCAATTTCCGCAGGTTAACGCGCAAATTGACGGCGATGATATTGTTTATTACGACTATGCCGACATCAGCATCGCTGTTTCTGGCCCCAAAGGTTTGGTGGTTCCTGTTATCAGAAATGCGGAGACACTAAGTCTGGCAGAAATAGAAAAAGAAGTAAAAAGGCTGGCTACCAAAGCCCGCGACAACAAATTAAGCCTGGACGAAATGACTGGTGGCACTTTTACCATTACCAATGGTGGCGTGTTTGGCTCAATGCTTTCTACGCCCATCATCAACCCACCGCAATCGGCAATTTTAGGCATGCACAATATCGTGGAACGCCCGATAGCCGTGAATGGTAAGGTGGAAATTCATCCGATTATGTATATCGCACTCAGTTACGATCACCGCATCATTGACGGACGCGAATCGGTCAGCTTTTTGGTAAAAGTTAAAGAATTGCTAGAAGACCCGACACGTATGTTGTTCAGTGCTAAAGAGCCGATAGAAGTATTGTTAGGCTTATAATTATTATGAGAAAAAAAGTTGATTTCCTGGTATTGGGTTCTGGCATAGCTGGTTTGAGTTATGCCTTAAAAGTGGCCGAACATGGAAAAGTACTGATCGTTACAAAAAATGAAGCCAACTACACCGCCACTTGGTACGCCCAAGGCGGAATTGCTGCCGTGATGTACAATCCGGATTCGTATGAAAAACATATTCAGGACACCTTAAATGCCGGTAGCTATTTGAATGACGAAAAAATCGTTAGAATCACGATAACGGAATCAACAGAGCGCGTAAAAGAACTGATAGAATGGGGCACTCATTTCGATATGCTCTCCAAAGATAAGTACGATTTGGCGCGCGAAGGCGGACATTCTGAAAAGCGCGTTTTACATTTTCAAGACAAAACCGGCGCCGAAATTCAACGTGCACTTATTGAGAAAGTGAGGCAGCATCCGAATATTGAGTTGTTGGAAAATTATTTTGCCATTGATTTAATTACCCAGCATCACCTGGGACGCATTGTTCGCCGTGCGCATAACGACATTCAATGTTTTGGCGCATATATTTTGAATCAGGAAAACGGCGAAATATCGACCATATTGGCTAAAGCCACTATGATATCGACAGGTGGCGCTGGCAATGTGTATCAAACTACTACCAATCCAAAAATCGCTACCGGCGATGGTATTGCCATGTTTTACAGGGCAAAAGGCGTGGTTGATAATATGGAATTTATCCAGTTTCATCCTACCTCGCTTTTCAATCCCGGGGAAAGCCCTTCGTTTTTGATAACCGAAGCACTTCGCGGTGCGGGCGGCATTCTGAAGACTATTTCTGGCCAGGAGTTTATGCAGAAATACGACAAACGCGAATCGTTGGCACCTCGTGATATTGTGGCAAGAGCTATAGACAACGAAATGAAATTATCTGGAAGTGAACACGTTTACCTGGACGCAACACATATTCCAGAAGATGAAATTATGCATCATTTTCCCACTATTTACGCTAAATGCCTGAGTATCGGCATCGACCTCATGAAAGACATGATTCCGGTGGTTCCGGCGGCACATTATATCTGCGGAGGCATAAAAACTGACGAAAATGGCGCTACTAGCATCACTAATTTGTATGCTGCCGGCGAAGTGAGTTCTACCGGACTTCATGGAGCTAACAGACTGGCATCTAATTCATTACTTGAATCAATTGTGTTCTCGCATAGGGCAAGTTTACATTCCAGCGAACTGGCTGTCCAAACAGAAATTCAGGATGCCATTCCCGACTGGAACGCCGAAGGTACCGTGCTGAACGAAGAAATGATTTTGGTTACTCAATCCCGCAAAGAATTGCAGTCGATAATGAGCAACTACGTGGGCATTGTGCGTTCAGAATTGCGCCTGAATCGGGCTATACAGCGCCTCGATCTGTTACACAAGGAAACCGAACAGCTGTATGAAAGATCTGTACTAACAGCTCCAATTTGCGAACTTAGAAATATGATCAACGTAGCCTATCTAATCACAAAATTCGCGTCGCAGCGCAAACAGAGTATTGGATTGCATTATTTGGTTGATTATTCAAAAAACGAATAACGATGGCACTTATCAGACCAGTAAAAGGAATCAGTCCGAAATTTGGAAAAAACTGCTTTTTTGCCGAAAACGCAACAATAGTAGGCGATGTAGAAATGGGCAAAAATTGCAGTGTTTGGTTTAATGCCGTTGTGCGCGGCGATGTGCATTATATTAAAATCGGAAATAATGTAAACATTCAGGATGGTGTGGTCATTCATTGCACCTACCAAAAAGCGCCAGTAAACATTGGTAATAATGTGAGCATTGCGCACAACGCCATCGTTCACGGATGCACTATTGAAGACAATGTGTTGATTGGTATGGGCGCCATTATTATGGATGGCGCAGTGGTAGAATCCAACTCTATTGTTGCTGCTGGAGCGCTTATTGGCAAAGGCGTTCGGGTAGAATCGGGAAGTGTATATGCTGGCGTTCCGGCCAAAAAATTAAAGTCGATCGACCAAAAACTACTCGAAGGCGAAGTGCATCGCATCGCCAAATCTTACAGCATGTATGCCAGTTGGCACGATGAGTCGATTGTTCCGGTTGAAGAGTTGGATTAGCTTGGGCTCTTAGTAATCGGCTATTAAGGATTCATAGGGGATATTTAATTCCTCATGCAGCTTACGAATCATTCTTAATGTTAGTTTGCGT
>CAZOEV010000071.1:0-8944 GCA_964578915.1 uncultured Lentimicrobiaceae bacterium | reverse complement strand
CCCATATTTACAGCACCAAAGCTGTATCCGCCCCAACTATCGGTTGAGTTAGAGCCATCAAGGTTTGCAGCATAATAGCTCATCCAGGCATTGTTAACATCGGTATTGCCTTCTGGATTCCAAACACCATGGTTAGGATAACGCGCAGCATCAGTGTAATATTCACCACCAGCATTGTTTTCAGCAACATAGATTTCGATCATATTTGTCCAGGTTAATCCGCCATCTACTGACACATCATAACCCATATCGCCCGAATATCCACCTGGATCCAGCTCACCACCCATACGGTGAAAGTTGGTTACCATATTTAATTCAGGAACAGCCCAAACGATTGATTTTTGTCCACCACCATAGCCATAGCTATAAGCATTGGCTGAAGTTCCAATATTGATAATACTAACAATATCAGTGTTTTTTGTAGGAGGAACAACAGTTGTTACAGTTTCCTGTGTGGAAACGATAGAGCTGGCTTTAGCAGGCTCAATGCCAATCATCATTTTTTGGATGGCTTTGTGCTGGCGCACCTCTTGTTTTACATTTTGCGCTATCAGGCCGCTTCCGGCAATTAAGAGCGCACTAAAAGAAAGTAGAATTCTTTTCATTTGCTTAAAATTTAGTTAGTAATTAATCAAAATTAATCTCGTTCATGAGGCTACAAATATACATTTTTTCAAACAATCACAAAAAAAACCGCCTCATGTAAATGAAGCGGTTTTTAAATTATTGAATTAATGCAAGTTTATTGCACAATCATTTTGCGGGTAACTTTAGCAGTTCCGGCTTCTACGGTGTAGAAATAAACGCCTGTTGGGAGTTCGTCGGCACTGATTTGCATCGTAAAGCTTCCGGCAGTTTTATAACCATAATCTTTGGCCATCACTTTTTGTCCGGTGATATTGTAAACCTCAAGGCTTACAGTGCTTGATTTAACCAAAGAAACAGCAATTTGTGTTTCATTGGTAAATGGATTGGGGTAGTTCTGACTTACAGTAGCCAGGGTGTTTTCCATTTTATCAGAAGTACTGGTGATGGTGTAAGTTTTTACAAAGTCAGGGATATAATAGAACTGTACTGGTACCATAGGATCCTGCTCGGCAAGTTTTTGATAGACAAAAGGTATAGTGCATTTTACGCTATTGTCGCCCATATCTTCAGTGAATACATAGTAAGGCATAGTACCCCAGTTAGCAGTCCACATAGCGGCTGAGAACAAGGTAACGTTTACAATTTCTTCACCATGTGTTCCGTTTTCGCCCATATAAGGGAAAAACTCACGGAAATAGATATCAGGACGTGAATTATCTTCTGCATCTTCAATATCGCTATCTAACCAAGAGAAGAAAACGATAGAACCATCCCAAGTAGTTGAAATTTGAGGGCGATTGTGGTGTGATATATCACCAAGTGGTCCTTCAAACTGGATTAAGTCGGCCAGTTTAAATGCATTCCAGGTTTCGCCACCATCTGTCGACCAAATATGGAAATTTGTCATAAATCCAGTACCTGTAGAAATAGTACCAGCTTCCAAATCAGAGTTTAAAATGGTTCCAGAAATATGAGGATTTCCCCATGCGTCAACTAAAAAGTCCTGGGTGTATCCCATATAATAAGCGATTTCGTCACGTGGAGGAACTCCATCAGGGAAAAGCACTTCAAGCGCTTCATCAGTTAAAGCCTCTTGGATAGGTGCTAGTCCGTCTGCACCACCGAGTTGAACTTCTATAGCATCAGACCAAGTTTCGCCACCATCAGTAGTTTTATAAAGCACTGGGTGATAAGAAGTAAACGGAAGTGGATCTTCGAGATTTGTCAGCAAAGAAATAAATCCATTTTGACCGTCAGGTGCAAAAGCTATTTCTATGTCGTTGATACCATCGTCTGCATTTACAGGCACCTCAATAGACTGAAATGTATATACCACTTCTCCTGAAGCATCGTTATAAACCCCTTTTCCTATCGTGATACTGCCAGCATAAGTAGATGCTGTTCCATCCCAATCTGAAAGCTCATCAATAAAATAAACAACACCTTGTTGGGTTACATGAAAAGCATCTGGCAAAAACCATTGTTCATCGCCACCTGTAGCCCATGCATCCTGCCACATTTCGGCACCAGCTGCAAAAGGAGCTGCACCAACAGTTATACCACCCCATGAAGCAGGAGTTCCCTGGCTACCATCTAATAAAGGAGCTACAAAAGTTTGCACTGCATTAGCAGGATCGGTATTTCCTTCAGGATTAATAATACCACCCTGAGGATATCTAGCAGGACTACCACCAGCATCAGCATCATACATGGTAATATTATTTTCCCAGGTCAAACCACCATCTGTGGAAATATCATATCCCAGGAAACCAGAACCTGGCAATTCCTGCCTGTGAGTAAATGTAACTGTATTTAAAGTATTATTTACCCAAACACTGGATGAACGGCTATCAGCAAAAAAGCCATAAGCATTGGCAGAAGTACCTATTGCAGTTTGAGTAACGATATTAACATCGTTAGGAATAGTCACCTGTGGCAACTCAAGAGCGGCAGGAACATTATTAGATTTAGTAGAAGTTTCTTCTACTGCGGCAAACTTATCTGCCTTTGCAGGTTTTATTTTCAGGTCTGCTTTGCTTTGAGCTTGTGCACCCAAACCGAATAACCCGACAACCAAAAATGAAAGTAATAGTTTTTTCATAAGAATGAAGGTTTAATTAAGTTAAAAAAAATCATTTTGTAATGTACAAATATAGTAGACTTTTGATATACGAACAAAACTACCTTAAAAATATTTTATAAGGCAGATACAAGTCTATCTAAGGTCGTTATGCAGCACAAAGTTAAGCATAAAACTTCTCGAAATCAAAAAACGCGTGGCAATCCATTTAACGGTCGTATTTTAAAAGTTATTGGAAGTTGCCGATTACGACAAACTGCCTTTTTTCCCAATATGAGACGTAAAAGAAAGCTCTGTTTTTATATTAATAAAAAGTTTTTAAAACATTAACAGCTATATATAAACACTTTACCTAATAATATATTCACAGAGGTAAGATTTCATTCCAAAAAAAAGAAGAATATTCTCATATTGAGAAAATACACGAACAGGAACCTATTTTAATATACTGAAAAACAGCAGCCTACTAAGTTGGCATACGTTTTGTGTAATTGAAATCACTTGTTTTGTTTGTTTTTCATAATTTGACCGCCCTCCCGGGCGGTTTTTTTTGTGGTATAATGCGAGAGTAAACCAATTATTATATTGTAACCACAAGCATCACTAAATTCAATACACTTATTAGTTAGCTTGTTTTTAAAGGACTAGGAATACTCAGCTTAGATTGACAGCGCAAGTGAACAATAAAAAAAAGCCCTCACCAAAAGGTGAAGGCTTTTTTTGTCGGAGCGGCCCGACTCGAACGGGCGACCGCTTGCACCCCATGCAAGAATGCTAGCCAACTGCACCACGCCCCGATTGCTTAAAGCGGTGCAAAATTAAAACAAATGACGGTCTTGTGCAAGAGTTATTTTGTGGGTGGGATGGGTTTTTCTTTTTCGCTTTTCCATGATGAAAAGCTAGCAAAAATCTAGTGTGTGCGAAGCTATCCTCCCACAGCGATAAAAAATAGCGGAAAACTTTGTGGGGTTGGGTATAATGCAATGCCTTGATATGCTTGTCTTTATAAAAAAACGTCGGGAATATCATTTCAACTTTAAATTGTGGTGGCATTGCATCATACTAACAGCCTTTGGGGCTGCCCCACAAGTGCCGTATCAATACTATTGTTTCGGTTAAGTCTTAGCCATTTTTGCTCAGGTCAAAAAAGAAAATTTGCGCATAGCCATAGCTACGTGCAGATTTTATTTTGCGGAGCTGGGAAAAATGGGCAAGACTTGGGCCGAATAAAATAGTGTTGATATGGCACTCATTTTTCTGCTGTTTTTTTCGCCTCAGCCAAGCCCACGCCCGCCGCTCGCCCAAGGCCTGCGCTCCCAGCCCATGGTGAGGTGGGCTTTGATTGTGAATTGCAAGACAAAGATGGATGGAATTATACAATAGCAGCGGGCTGGCGCGCGAATCCTTTCGCGTGTCACCGAGGAAGTTGTATAATCCATAACCTATTGCGTAACAAAATGAAGTCAGGGTGCGACTTTTTTATCGTCGCTGGATTAGTCGCGCCCTGACGGACTGCAAAGTTAGGCTGCGACTATAAGGCGATGCTGGGGAGTCGCGCCCTGAGTGGGGTTGAGAGTTGTCTTATCGCTCTATTTTTCTCTTTGCACTTTTGCTTGACCAAAAGTACAGCAAAAGTCAAGCGTGTGCGAAGCTATCCACCCACGGCGAATAAAAACAATGGAAAACTATGCAAGGTGGGGTATAATACAATGCCTTGATATGATGGCCTTTGTAAAATAGTTTTCGGGAATACCGTTTCTACTTTTCAGCTATTTTGGCATTGTATCATACTAACAGCCTTTGGGGCTGCCTTGCATGTTTTCCAATTGTTTTTTTCGCCCCAGCCAAGCGCACGCCCGCCGCACACGCATGGCCTGCGCTCCCAACCCGGTGGTGAGGTGGGCTTTGATTGTTTGGGTGAAGAAAAGGCTGTGCTAAATATTTGGTGAGTTAGGCCGAGATTGCTTCGTTGAAAGCTTTGCTTGAGGCGAAGCTTTCGCCTCGCAAACTCGAACTTTGATAGAAGATTATTTCCTAGCCTCGTCAAGGAATTTTTGACAAGGTGTAATACTTGTAGAAAAAAAGCAAAACCCAAAAATCAGAGCTGCAGCGCAGCGACATCTTTGTAGAAATGGCGTATTTTATACCTAAAAGAGCTCCGTAGGTGCGACACAGATTCAGTCTTTTTGATGCTTGCAACTCAGGGTGCGGCTTTTTTATCGGCGCCGGAATAGTCGCAGCCTGACTGGGCTGGAGAGTCAGGGTGCGACTATAAGGCGATGCTGGAGAGTCGTGCCCTGACTGGGGTTGAGAGATGTCTTATCGCTCTATTTTTCTCTTGCACTTTTTCATGAAAAAAAGTGCAGCAAAACTCTATTGGGAAGGGTGAATTATTAGCGCAAAGGTTGGTTAGTTGGTTCGTTAGTGATGGAGGCTGAAATGTTAAGGAAATCTTAAAATTGTTGGGGGTGTTCAGAAAAGTATGTCAGACTATTTTGCGAAGAAACGCACTTCACTAAGGCTTTTTGGCGGCATTGATTAATAATAGGAGTATCAGAAATTATGTTAGGCTACATCACACAGCTTTAAAGCAATCCTAATTTCATAACAAGGCTTGTATGTTTGAAATAATCCTTAATTTAGACGCACGAAACCAGCGCCCGTTGGTGATTGCCCGTTTGAAGGATGGCGGAGAAAAAGGATAAAGGATGATGGCCGTGAAAACGGTGATGTTTTGTGTGCTGCTGTGCCAGAGGGTTTGCAGCATTATAGTTAACTAATTTTTATGAATAATCAACTGATATATAAATGATTGAAAGGTTTTAAAATGGGAAATTTGTAAGTCTATGAAAAGAAGAAATTGGACTCGGGAAGAATTAATACTAGCCTTGAACTTGTATCTGAAGTTGCCTTTTGGAAAAATGCATTCCAGAACACCGGAAGTAATTCATTTAGCAAATATTATTGATAGAACGCCAAGTTCAATTGCTATGCGTTTGGTAAATTTTGCGAGTGTTGACCCTTATCATCAAAATAGAGGTATTGGAGGTTTGCCAGGTGGCAAAAAACAAGTCGAACCAATTTGGCAAGAGTTTATTGATAACAAAGATGAATTACTTTTTGAAAGTGAAAATATTCTTTCAGAAAGAGAATTAAATCCAATCGATAGCAAGTATGCTGATATACTAATTGGAACCGAAAATCTAGTTGGAGAATCCAAAATAAGAGAGGTCAAAGTTCGAGTAAATCAAAACGTTTTCCGTCAAATTGTTCTCGCAAATTATTCCAGTAAATGTGCGATTTCAGGAATTGATATACCTGAATTACTAGTTGCTAGTCATATCGTTCCTTGGTCTAAAAATGAGAAAGAAAGATTAAATCCTGAAAATGGAATTTGCCTATCTTCATTATATGACAAGGCTTTTGATAAAGGTCTAATTGGGTTGAAGTTAGATTACTCAATTATTGTTTCCGAAAAACTGAAGCAGAATACAGCAAAACCATATTATTATCAATATTTTTCACATCTTGAGAATAAAGCAATATCCCTTCCGCCAAAATATTATCCTAAAAAAGATTTCATTGAATTTCATTTAGATTCAATATTCCAGCATTCTTGAAAACTTTTTCGACCTATCACTCAAGGTTACAATTAATAAAAAAGGGTAAGTCGTTGGGCAAATGCAATCAGGTAAAACCGCAAATTATACAAGTCTAATATGTAAAGCCACTGACGCTGGTTTTGGATTAATTATAGTTTTGGCTGGAATTCATAATAACATCAGAAGCAAAACTCAATCAGGGCCAACTTTTTGCTCCTATCTTTTTTCCTCCCAACGAAGCCAAATCAAAAAAAGGATACCGGCAACTGAGCGGAGTTAAATCCCTCATACATCAATTCAGATAATTTTAGCTTTTTTAAAATCTCGAAAAATACCCCATCATACACTAACTAATTCAGTCTCAATCTTTGAATTTTCGAATTTTTGAATCCTACTCGAACAACGAATAATTAAACACGAAGCAAATACTGAATTTGAACGTCCAACAGTACTTCAAAACGTCGATTAGAAAAATGAATAATAGTGACTCAATAAATTAACGCCTTGGTATTGGGAGTGCTTGATAAAAAGCTGCGTCAGGTTTCTATTTATCAAAAAAAAACCTCAGCAAATTGACGACCTTATCCGAAAATAGTATATTTGAATAAAATTTAATCATGCGATAAGAAACTGTAATATAGTACCCTCGGACTAACTGGCGCGGCTTAAGAAATTGGAGGTGAACAATCTCTTAACTTTTCAAAAAACTCAAACTTTAAAATGACAGAATTAATAGGATAAAAATCGGCAAATGCAAATTAGTCCGTTCTCTATATGGATCATATACCATTCAACAGCAACAATTTACCAAAATCAATATGGACGAAAACACTTTACATATCAAAAACATGGTTTGCCCGCGCTGCATCCAAGCGGTGAAAGAAACATTAGAGAAGCTTAACATTCAGTATCAACGCATTGATTTAGGGCAAGTTATACTAACCAAAAGTATTGACAAAGAACAACTTCAAACATTTGAGAACAGCATCAAATCTATTGGTTTCGAATTGCTCGAACCTGGTAAATCATCACTTGTATCAAAAATAAAAACCATTCTCATTGAGCAGATTCATCACCAAACAGCACCCATGTCAGTTAATTTTTCTGCCCTCATCACAGAAAAACTCCCGCATGATTATTCCTATCTGAGCCGTCTTTTCTCTTCTATTGAAGGCATTACCATAGAAAAATTCATTGCCAGTCAAAAAATCGAAAAAGTAAAAGAATTTCTGGTTTATGATCAATTGACCTTATCCGAGATAGCTGATAAAATGAATTACAGCAGTGTTTCCTATCTTTCTACCCAATTTAAAAAAGAAACAGGCTTCACGCCCACGCAGTTTAAAGCAGGGCGAAAGCCAAAGCGAAAATCCCTTGATGAAATATAAGGCGTGTGAGCTAAACAAAATCTTATAAAACAAAGTCAAAATACTGTAAATCGAGCTTAAATAATTTATAGTATCTTTGTCCGATATGAAAAGTATAGTATCCGTATCGCTTGCCTTGCTCCTATTGGTTGCCAATGTTGGCTTCTCAATGAACACGCATTTTTGCGGTGGCGAAGCGGTTGAAACATCCTTTTCAATAGGGCTTCATAACCCCGACTGTGGCATGGATAATATGGATGAAGCTTGCGAAGCCAACTTACCTATCGAAGAACAAATAATGCCTCAGCCTTGCTGCGAAAATCAGCATCAGCTTATGCAGTTGGATGAAAATGCAGCTATTCAATCCCTTACGGTTAGCACGAACTTCGTTTTTCTCGTTGCATTCATTCATGCTTTTGTTCAGCCTATACTATTTGCTGATCAAAGCTTTACTCAAAACGCATTTTACGACACTCCCTTACCCGATAAGGATATTCAAGTCCTTTTCCAGACCTTCTTGATTTAGAATCATACTACAAATCTGACACTTCTGTGCTGCTTGCATAAGGAGCTTAGGGTCTATTATGAAATAAAGTATACAGAATATACGCAGTTATTTTGCTCGCCAATAAGGCAAAAAACGCAGACATAGCAACGCTATGGCGAGTATTTTTAACGCAGTTGGTGAGTAAAAGAACTAGTAGAAATGTGCAGTTTATTTCATAACAGTCCCTTAATGGCATGCTGTGCCATTGAACAAGGCTATTCTGTTCAATAAAATTCAATTGTATTATGCTCAATAAAATTATTAAATATTTCATCGACAATAAGTTAGTTACTGTCCTCATGCTAGTAGGTTTTGTAAGCTGGGGAATTGTAACCTCGCCCTTTGGCTGGGACACGGGTTTTTTGCCCAAAGACCCTGTTCCTGTTGATGCCATCCCCGACATAGGCGAGAACCAGCAAATCGTGTTTACCCCATGGCAGGGTCGCTCGCCGCAAGACATTGAAGATCAGGTTTCTTATCCGCTCACCACCTATTTACTCGGTATCCCGGGCGTAAAATCCATCCGCAGTTCATCTATTTTTGGCTTTTCCAGCATTTTCGTCATTTTTTCAGACGATGTTGAATTTTACTGGTCGCGTTCGCGGATATTGGAAAAACTGAGTTCATTGCCCGCCGACTTATTGCCCGAAGGGGTGCAGCCTGCGCTCGGGCCCGATGCCACTGCTTTGGGTCAGGTTTATTGGTACACCATCGAAGGGCGAAACAAAAACGGAAACCCCACCGGAGGCTGGGACTTGCA
>CAZOEV010000070.1:0-8974 GCA_964578915.1 uncultured Lentimicrobiaceae bacterium | reverse complement strand
TGTTTTGTTGCTAAAACTAGCCAGCTAAAACAAGTACTTTGTTATGAAGTACCTCGAGCACACCACCGCTAATTTCAAGGAATTGATTTTTGCGATCTGCCTGCTGATATTTTATGCGGCCTTTGCCTAAGGCAGCTATCATGGGTGCGTGGTTATTCAATATTTCAAATAAACCATCCAAGCCTGGCAACTGCACCAATTCAACTTCACCACTAAACAGCGTGGTATCAGGTGTTATCACTTCAAGTTTCATAGCACTTAGTAATTTGATTGTTAAGCTTTGCTATCAGCAAGCAGTTTTTTGCCTTTTTCAATGGCTTCTTCTATCGTACCCACCAGGTTAAAGGCTGCTTCTGGATATTCATCCACGTCACCATTCATAATCATGGTGAAGCCTTTGATGGTGTCTTCTATGCTAACAATTGTTCCGGGAATACCCGTGAACTGCTCGGCTACATGGAACGGCTGCGATAGGAAACGCTGCACGCGACGGGCGCGATGTACGATAAGTTTATCCTCTTCTGAAAGCTCATCCATTCCAAGAATGGCGATGATATCCTGTAATTCTTTATAGCGCTGCAAAATATTCTTTACTTGCTGGGCTGTGTTATAATGCGCTTCGCCTACAATATCAGGAGAAAGAATCCGTGAGGTAGAATCGAGCGGGTCAACAGCAGGATAAATTCCCAACTCAGCAATTTTACGATTCAATACTGTTGTAGCATCAAGGTGAGCAAAAGTAGTAGCCGGAGCAGGGTCAGTAAGGTCATCTGCAGGCACATAAACTGCTTGAACAGAGGTGATTGATCCGCGTTTTGTGGAGGTGATACGTTCCTGCATCAATCCCATTTCCGTAGCCAAAGTAGGCTGATATCCTACGGCAGAAGGCATGCGGCCAAGCAAAGCTGAAACCTCGGAACCTGCTTGGGTGAAACGGAAAATATTATCGATAAAGAACAAAATATCTTTTCCGCCAGACTCATCATCGCCATCGCGGAAATATTCGGCCAAAGTTAGTCCGCTGAGGGCAACACGGGCGCGGGCTCCGGGTGGTTCGTTCATCTGTCCGAATACCAAGGTAGCCTGTGATTCTTTTAATTCTTTTTTATCCACTTTAGACAGATCCCAGCCGCCTTCTTCCATGTTTTTTTCGAAGGCTTCACCATAGCGGATAACGCCAGACTCAATCATCTCACGCAATAGGTCGTTCCCTTCACGGGTACGCTCACCTACGCCTGCAAATACTGACATTCCCGAGTAGGATTTGGCGATATTGTTAATCAGCTCCATGATGATTACCGTTTTTCCAACGCCGGCACCACCAAACAAACCAACTTTTCCTCCTTTGGAGTATGGCTCAATCAGGTCGATAACCTTAATACCTGTATAAAGTATTTCACTTTGGGTAGTCAGGTTTTCAAATTTTGGCGGGTCGCGGTGAATGCTGTAGCTGGTTTTGCTTTTTATTTCACCGAGGCCATCAATAGGCTGTCCGATAACATTAAAAAGCCGGCCTTTTATTTCATCGCCGGTAGGCATAGAAATAGGACTTCCAAGCGAAATCACTTCCATTCCTCTTCTTAAACCGTCGGTTGAGTCCATAGCAACAGCTCTAACTGTATTTTCACCAATAGCTTGCTGGACTTCCAAGATAAGTTTTTCGCCGTTATCACGTGTGATCTCGAGGGCGTCGTGCAAGTTAGGAAGGTCAGATTCCTGCTCAAAAGCCACATCAATCACCGGTCCGATGATCTGGGCAATATGTCCGCTGATAGTCTTATTCATTTGAAGTACAATAGGATTAGGTTGAATCAAAATTTGGGGCAAATATACACTTTAGAATCGTTTTAATCAGCCTGTTTGCTGGTCTTTTTTGCTAAAAAGCAATAAAAACTTGAATTAATGTCCTTTTAAAAATTTTCTTTCAAAAAGCAGCAGCCACAAAACACCTGTGGTTATGGCGGCATCGGCAATATTAAACACGGGACGGAAGAAAATAAAATGGCCATCACTGCCAAAAATAAATTGTGGAATCCAGGATGGCGCCTCGGCCTGCCGAAGGATTAACAGTGGGAAATAAAACATGTCCACAACCTTTCCATGCAGAAAACTAGCATAACCTCCGGCTTCGGGCATAAACTGCGCAACCGTGTGATAGCTGCTGTTGCTAAAGAATAGTCCATAAAAAGCGCTATCGATAATATTTCCTAAGGCACCAGCCAAAATCATAGAAATACCAAAAACAGGTCCAAAGCGCACTTTTTTTCTAGTGAGAATAGTCAGGTAGATAAAAATAGCTGCTACGGCCAGAATACGGAATGAGCTCAGCGCCAGTTTTCCCCATTCTCCGGCAAACTCCAGCCCGAAAGCCATGCCGTTATTTTCAGTAAAGTGGATGATAAACCAATCAGCAATCAGATGTTCTTGCCCGATTGTCATGCTGAGTTTTATATAGAATTTTAGTGCCTGATCGAGCAGCAGCACAAGAAAAACAAGAATCAGGGGTTTTTTCAAAGCAATCAGTTTTTGACAATAAAAATCAACCCCGCCCGTAGGCAGGGAATGTAAAAAAAGCTTTTTCAAAAGGCTGATGGCCTTTAAACAACATAGTATTAAGCTCTTGGTTGTTGAAGTTTGGCTTCTATACTTAAAGTGGCATGTGGCACAATACGCAGGCGTTCTTTTGGAATCAACTTTCCTGTAACACGGCAGATACCATAAGTTTTGTTTTCAATACGTATCAGCGCATTTTCAAGGTTATTAATAAATTTTTGCTGTCTGGCTGCAAGGCGGCCGTTTTCTTCTTTCGACAACACCTGATAGCCTTCTTCAAGTACTTTAAAAGTAGGAGAAGTATCATCTGTGCCATTTTCGTCGCCTGTTGAAATTGCTTCAGTCAGCAACTTCAAGTCAGCACGTGCCTTGTCCAACTTGCTCAAAATAATTGCTTTGAACTCTTCCAACTCCGCATCAGAATAGCGATTTTTTTTCGCATCTGTCTGTTCTAATTTCTCTTGCTCTTTCATAACTCAACTTATTTATGATGTAGGATTGCCTTCAAATTGCGAATCCGGTATAAATATAAGATAAATATTTAGATCATCGCATAACTGATAAATAAAATTGTGTGTTAATTTTTTACCACTTCCATTTTAACGATCACGTTATCAGTTAATTCGTATTCGTTTTTGGTCGTTTCTGTGAGTTTGGTTTTTGTATCTATTGTGGCTAATGTTTCAGAACAAATATATTCCCCAAACTGTTCAACGGCTTTTGCAATTTGATCGTTTAGCTCCAGATGAAGTGTAATGTTGTCTGTAACTTCAAAGCCTTGATCTTTACGCATATTCTGCACCCGATTCACGATTTCTCGCGCCAGACCCTCATTGGCCAAATCTTCGGTAACCGTAATATCTAACGCCACAATCAATTGATTTTGAGTACTGACAATCCATCCCGGAATATCCTGTGTAGTGATTTCGGCGTCGGCCAATTCAAGCTCAACTTCTTGACCATCGACAGTCAAGTTCAGTATTCCGCTTTGCTCAAAAGCACGAATGCTTTCCTGTGTCATAGCTTCAAAAGCGCCCGAAATCTGTTTCATCAGTTTGCCATAGCGCGGGCCAAGGGTTTTGAAATTGGGCTTTATCTTTTTTACAAGCATGGCGGTGTCTTCGCCTAAATACTCAATTTCCTTGATGTTAACTTCTGATAGAATGAGGTCTGCTACCTTTTGGAGCTGTGCCTTCATCGCTTCCGAGCTCACCGGGATCATAATTTTATTGAGTGGCTGGCGTACCCGCAAATTTGATTTTTTGCGGAGCGAAAGCACCATCGATGAAATTTGCTGTGCCATCTGCATACGCTCTTCCAAGGCTTTGTCTATCAAAGTTTCATCCGCTTCCGGAAAGTCGGTGAGATGGATAGATGATAGCTGATCTTTACCACTTACAGCATTGAGATCAAGGAACAGCCTTTCGCTGAAAAATGGCGCGATGGGCGACATTAGCCGAGCGATTGTGTCTAAGCAGGTATATAGCGTTTGATAAGCCGAAATTTTATCAGTAGAATAGCTTCCTTTCCAGAACCTGCGACGCGAAAGCCTTACATACCAGTTGCTTAGGTGCTCGTCAACAAACTGCTGAATGGCTCGCCCGGCGCGGGTTGGCTCATATTGATTATAGGCTTCGTCAACAAATAAAACAAGCGAGTTGAGCTCTGAAAGTATCCAGCGATCAATTTCGGGTCTTTCCGCAGCCGGAAGTTCTTTTTCAGCATAGCTAAAGCCATCGATATTGGCATAAAGCGCGAAGAAAGCGTAGGTGTTGTGCAGTGTTCCGAAGAATTTGCGACGCACCTCGTCCAGGCCGCCCAAGTCAAATTTTAGGTTGTCCCAAGGCTGTGCATTGGTGATCATATACCAGCGGGTAGCATCGGGGCCGTATGTGTTGATGGTTTCAAAAGGATCAACGGCATTGCCCAGCCTTTTCGACATTTTATTGCCGGTTTTATCCAAAACTAAACCATTGGAAACCACAGTTTTGTAGGCAACGGAATCAAAAAGCATGGAAGCAATTGCGTGCAAAGTAAAGAACCAGCCACGGGTTTGATCTACGCCTTCGGCAATAAAATCGGCGGGGAAATTCTTTTCAAAAGCTTCTTTGTTTTCAAAAGGATAGTGCATCTGCGCGTAAGGCATAGCGCCCGAATCGAACCAAACATCAATCAAATCTGGTTCACGATACATGGCTTGTCCGCTTGCGGAGCGCAACACAATATTATCAACATAAGGGCGGTGCAAATCGAAGCTGTCGTAGTTATCGGCACTAAAGTCGCTTTCGACGAACTTGCCTAATGGATTTTCTTTCATCAGGCCGGCTTCCATGGCTTCGTCAATAGCCGTTTTTAGCTCGGCGGCTGAGCCAATCATGCGCTGTTCTGTTTTGTCTTCGGAAGTCCAGATGGGAAGTGGAACGCCCCAAAATCGGCTGCGCGAGAGGTTCCAGTCAACCAAGTTTTCGAGCCAATTGCCAAAGCGGCCTTCTCCGGTCGATTTTGGTTTCCAGTTGATGGTATTGTTGAGTTCCATCATGCGTTCGCGGTAGGCGGTGGTGCGGATAAACCAACTATCGAGCGGATAATACAGGATGGGTTTATCGGTGCGCCAACAATGCGGATAGCTATGCACAAACTTCTCAATACGGAAAGCTTTATTTTCTTTTTTCAGCATTACAGCAATATCCACATCGAGGCTGGCATCGCTTTCGGTTAGCTTCTCGTCATAGGCATTTTTTACAAAGCGGCCTGCAAAATCCTGATAGCTTTCTACGTTAACATATTCTTTTATAAAGCTTTCGTCGAGAGCATCAAGGGCATAAAACCTGCCGCCTAAGTCAACCATCGGACGACGGATTCCTTCTTTGTCAATCAAAATCAGCGGCGAAATACCCGATTGTTTGGCTACGCGATCATCATCGGCACCAAAAGTGGGCGCGATATGTACGATTCCTGTTCCGTCTTCGATGGTAACAAAATCGCCTGTAACCACCCTGAAAGCATCTCCCATTGGTTTTATCCACGGGATTAACTGCTTGTAATTGATGTCTTTAAGATTTTTCCCTTTGCATTCAGCAATTACCTGATACGGGATTTTTTTGTCGCCGCTTTTGTAATCTGACATCGGCTTATTGGCCATTTCAGGATCAAAATAATTAGCCACCAGTTTTTTGGCGATAATCAATTGAACTTCAAGTGCGGTATAAGGATTAAAAGTGCGGATAAGCTGATATTCAATTTCCGGTCCCACTGCCAATGCGGTATTTGAAGGCAGCGTCCAAGGTGTTGTAGTCCAAGCCAAAAAGAAAAGTGGAACTTTAGAATCGGCGTTTAGAAAAGCCGTTTTTTCATTGGCAATAATTTCAAATTGTGCTGTGGCTGAAGTGTCTTTCACATCGCGGTAACAGCCTGGCTGATTGAGTTCGTGCGTGCTTAGGCCGGTTCCGGCAGCGGGCGAATACGGCTGAATAGTGTAGCCTTTGTAAAGCAGGTCTTTCTCGTTTAGTTTCGACAGCAGGTGCCACACTGTTTCGATATATTTATTGTCGAAAGTGATGTATGGATGTTCTAGGTCAACCCAATAACCCATGGCGCGTGTTAGCTCGTCCCATTGGTCTTTATATTTCATCACCTCGGTGCGGCAGGCTTTGTTATATTCTTCAACAGTGATTTTTTTACCAATATCTTCCTTGGTAATTCCAAGGCTTTTTTCCACACTGATTTCCACCGGAAGACCATGCGTATCCCAGCCTGCCTTGCGGTCAACGAATTTACCTTTAAGGGTTTGGTAGCGGCAAAAAATATCTTTTATAGCGCGTGCCATCACGTGATGAATTCCCGGAATTCCGTTGGCTGATGGCGGGCCTTCATAAAACACAAAAGGCGCTTTGCCACGACGGTTATCGAGGCTTTTTTTGAAGATATCTTCCTTTTCCCAAAATGCACGGATTTCTTCTCCGATGCGCGTCAAATCTAACTGTTTGTATTCTTTGTAAGTGGCCTTCATAGAAAAATGGGTAAATTATGCTTCTGTCTGAAAAACAACAAGCAAGCTTAAATTGTTTAGCTTGCTGCCAGATAGAAAATTGGGTGCAAAAGTAATAAAATAATGGGGGATTTGCGACCTTTTTAGCTTGCCGAAATTGTTTGATGCTGAACACATTGAACTATAACAGCGATTGAAGTGTTTTGAGAAAAAGAAATTACTAGAAAATATAGCAACTTTGTGCTTTTAAAAAGATAAAAAAGGCGAAAATAGCTTGTTTAATAGAAAAATTGCCAATTAAAACAATAGGTATGAAAATTTTGCTCACAGGATCAACGGGTTATATCGGTCGCAGATTGCTTCCCGAATTGGTTCAAAAAGGCCATGAGGTAGTTTGCTGTGTGCGCGACAAAAGTCGTGTTCCGCAAGAAAATATTTGGTCGCATCCGTTGGTTAAGCTTTTTGAGGTGGATTTTTTGAAAGAAGTTGTGCCCTCGCCTTTGCTCCAAAATATTGATGTTGGGTATTATCTGATTCATTCCATGAGCGATAATATTAGCGATTTTGAGCAGGTGGAGGCCAAGGCTGCGAAGCAGTTTTTAAAGCTAATGTCGCACACGCAAGCCCGACAAATTATCTATCTCACGGGAATGGCCAACGAAAAACAACTGTCGAAGCATCTCGCCTCGCGCAAAAAAGTAGAAGACATTCTCGGAAGCGGACCTATTCCGCTGACCGCTTTGCGTGCTGGCGTAATTTTGGGTTCGGGTAGTGCTTCCTTTGAGATTATTCGCGACTTGGTTGAAAAACTGCCAGTAATGGTTACGCCAAAATGGCTTAATACTCCCCATCAGCCTATTGCGATACGTAATGTGCTTCAATTCCTTACCGGTGTTTTAAATCGTGAAGAGACTTTTGGGATATCTTTTGATATCGGCGGCCCGGATATCCTCACCTACAAAGAAATGCTGTTGCAGTTTGCCGAAGTCCGAGGCCTGAAAAGACATATTTATATCGTTCCGGTGATGACGCCAAAACTGTCCTCTTACTGGCTTTATTTCGTTACTTCTACCTCTTATAGTTTAGCAACAAATTTGGTCAATAGCATGAAAACTGAGGTGGTGGCGCGCGACAATAGCTTGGGCGAATTATTGAAAATCGATGCAATTAGTTACAAGGATGCGGTACGCATGGCTTTTCAAAAAATTGAACAGAATAATGTGGTGTCGAGCTGGAAAGACGCTTTGGTGTCGAGTTATGCTGACAACAGCCTGCTTGAACACATCAAAGTACCGACCAATGGCTGTTTTTTTGATAAAAGACGCAAGCTAATTACCGGTGATCCGGCGCAGGTTTTGGAAAATATCTGGCAGATAGGCGGAGAGCGTGGTTGGTATTATGGCGATTGGTTGTGGCATATTCGCGGCCTGATGGACAAATTCGCTGGCGGCGTGGGTTTGAGGCGCGGTCGCACCAATCCCAAGCAAATTTACACGGGTGATACCTTGGATTTTTGGCGTGTTTTGGCTGCTGATAAGCAAAACAGACGCTTACTGCTTTATGCTGAAATGAAACTGCCGGGCGAGGCTTGGCTAAGTTTTCACATAGAAGAACAAGACAAGCAACATTGGCTGATTCAACAGGCAACTTTTCGACCTAAAGGATTGGCTGGCAGACTATATTGGTACGCGGTGTTACCGTTTCACTTTTTTGTTTTCGATGGTATGGCGAATAATATTATCCGCTTTAGCTCAAAGAAAAATACGGCTTAAACTGCTGTGTTTTTCTGCTGCTGCAAAATCATTTCACGCACATTATTGGCGAGGCTTTCATAGCTTTGATCTTCAGGATAAATTGGTGCTAAGAACTCCACTTTAATGCGTTTCCATGGTTTTGGAAAGAAGCTACCACGCGGCAAAGCCTCAAAAGCTCCGGTGATAGAAACCGGTACTACTGGCACTTTCAGCTCGCTCGATAGTATCGCAAAAGTTTTTTTAAAATCGCCCAAGTGGCCATTTATAGTGCGTGTACCTTCAGGGAAAATAATCAGGTTTTTGCGGCGGCGCAGCACCTCACCCATCTTTTGGATAGACGTTTTTAAATCACGGTTCATATCCATAACAATGATATTGTTCCGGTTTGCCAAAAACTTAATCCAAGGGCGGTGCACATGTTTTTCTTTGGCATAAAAGTAAGTGCCTCTCACTTGGTGGTAGCGTAACAGAGATGCTACAAACATGCCGTCGAAGAAACTTTGGTGGTTTGATGCCAAAATGAAAGGGCCGTTGGGTAAGTTTTTTATCCCACTGGTGTGAAACCTGAAATACAGCCTAAAAAAGGCACGTGAACCCCAAACGGCCAAGTTTCCGGTAAACCAAGTAGCAGGCAGTTGAAGCTGTACTTTTTCGCGCAAAATTTCGGTCCAGTTGATTT
>CAZOEV010000069.1:0-8981 GCA_964578915.1 uncultured Lentimicrobiaceae bacterium | reverse complement strand
GCTGCCTCACAGCTTGATTCCATTGTGGAAGCAGGGCATCAAATACTAGCTGTCGTTACTGCGCCAGATAAAGCTGCCGGAAGAGGAAAGAAAATTCAACAGTCAGCAGTAAAAGAACTGGCATTGAAATTGGAATTAAAGGTGCTTCAACCAATGAACTTAAAGGACCCAGAATTTGTACAAAGGCTGAAGCATCTTGCTGCTGATGTCTTTGTGGTGGTTGCTTTTCGCATGTTGCCAAAAGTTGCTTGGGAACTACCGCCGCTTGGCACTTTTAACCTTCATGCTTCCCTTTTGCCCGATTATCGGGGTGCCGCACCAATCAATCACGCCATAATGAATGGCGAAAAAACAACTGGCCTCACCACCTTTTTTATCAATGAAAAAATTGATGAAGGCGCGATTATTTTACAACAAAAGTTGGAAATTGGACCTACCGAAAATGCAGGAAGCCTGCACGACCGCATGATGTTGGCTGGGAATTCACTTATCAACGAAACACTCGATCTGATTGTAGCCAACAAAACTGAAGTACGAATTCAGGAGCAAACAAGTGATGATAAGGCTGCTCCTAAGATTTTTAAAGAAGATTGCGCGATACGTTGGAAGTTTCCTATATATATGGTGTATAATCAGATTAGAGGCTTATCTCCCTATCCCGCTGCTTATGCTGACTTAAAAAGTGATGACGGCACGGAATTGAGGATAAAGGTTTTTGAGGTAGGGATAGAAGAGGGGAGGCCTGAAGAGGACACATTTAGCCTTTTGACAGACAATAAAACTTTCCTAAAAGTTGCATTAGCTGACGGCTACCTTAATTTGACAAAAATTCAGTTACCGGGAAAAAAACCATTGAAAATAGCTGACTTGCTGAAAGGCTACAAATTTGATGGAAAATGGCAAGTAAAATCAAATGTCTGATCGATAGTTTTTTTTGAGGCTGAAAGGCTTGTAAACGCTCAAAAATTGCCAATTTGTGCAATAATTATTAACAAATTTGATTTTTTTTCAACATTTTCAACACTTTTTTAGTATAAAACTTGCAATGATTTATTAAAAAGCTATATTTGTGCGGTATTCAACCAATTTTCTAACTTAAAATAAAGAATATGAATAAAGCAGAATTAATTGATGCAATGGCTCTAGAAGCTGATTTGACAAAAGCTGATGCTAAAAAAGCATTAGATGCTTTCATTAACGCAACAACAAAAGCACTAAAGGATAGTGACCGTGTTGCTTTAGTAGGATTTGGTTCATTCTCTATTTCAAAGAGAGCTGCCAGAAAAGGACGTAACCCTCAAACTGGTAAAGAAATCAACATAGCTGCTAAAAAGGTCGTTAAGTTTAAACCAGGTAGTGAACTTGCTGATTCAGTTCAGTAAATAAAACTTCCTTGCTAAAAAAAAAAGCGCTCCGAGATTCTCAGAGCGCTTTTTTTATTTAAATAAACTGGTCTTTAGCGTGTATAAGTTTGTTTTATAGCGCGTATTCGGGGATTGTTCCTGTGAGACTACGGAAAAACTTGACAAGTTTATCGGTTTCTTCATCCGAAAGTTCGCGGCCTAGCTGGGTATAAGCCATAATTTTAATGGCTTCATGCAGGCTTTCAATGCTGCCGTCATGAAAATAGGGGCCGGTTTTTTCTATATTGCGTAGCGAAGGCGTTTTGAAAACATATTCGTCGCTGTCTTTTCCGCTAACTTCTGCCACGCCTTTATCTTTTAACGTGGATTTAGTGTATTCATAATAAGGACCATGAACCAGTCCAAACCGCTGCATCATTGTGCCACCGAGGCCCGGGCCAATATGGCAGGCAATGCAACCGGTTTCAATAAACAGGCTCAAGCCTTCTTTTTGATCATCCGTTAAGGTTGTGCTTACACCGGCTAAAAAGCTGTCGAAAGCAGCAGGTGTCGCTAATGTGCCTTCAAAGGCAGCGATAGCATCAGCAAAACGATCGAAATTAATTGGGTCTTCATCATTTGGATAGGCTTCAGAAAACATTTGCTGATATGATTCATCAGCTTTTAGTGTAGCAATCACATCGTCGGCATTCTGCATGCCCATTTCAATAGGATTCAAAATGGGGCCTTTGGCCTGATCAGCTAAGTCGGGCGAGCGGCCATCCCAAAACTGCGTGGTGTGAAACCAAGCATTAAAAGTTGTTGGACTATTGCGCGTGCCTAGCGTGCCATCGTGTCCGGGGGAAGTGGGCAAGTTATCAACGCCATAATTGGCAATGGGATGACAGGTGTTACAGCTCATTTCGCCATTAGCTGAAAGCTGCTCATCATAGTATAATTTCTTTCCCAAAATGGCTTCCGGAGTATTTGGATCGCCAGCTTCTGGCAATTGTTTGAAATAACGATTGGCAGTCTCAATAAGCAAGCGGTCTGCTTCTGAAAGGTTTTGCTGCGTTTGTGCTGATTCCTCTTGTTTAGGCTGGTTGTTGCAAGCTGTGAAACTAATAAAAAGTAACACTGCCATCATTAGTAAATAAGTTTTTTTCATGCTTTATATTTGATTTAAAATTTCAATACAAAATTAACAAATTATTAACAAAAAGAGCAGGCAATCATTTATGTTTTTTACGATTTGCAAAACAGCCAGTTTTTGCTAAATTTGTCTTAAAATCAGTCTTATGAAAATATTAAGCGTTGAGCAAATCAGGTTAGCGGATGCCTTCACGATTGAACACGAGCCCGTTTTGAGTATTGACCTTATGGAGCGCGCTGCTACCAAGATTTTTGAGTGGATGCGAAAGCGGCTTCAGCCACAATCTGAAGTCATGATTTTTGCTGGAACGGGCAATAATGGGGGTGATGGTTTGGCACTGGCGCGCCTGCTAATTGAAAACGGATTTCATGTGAATACCAGCCTGATACGCTATACTGAAACGCTCAGTCCCGACTGTGAAATCAACTACAACCGACTGCGAGATATGACAGCTTCGCAGCTTGCAGATGTTCATCAAGAAGCGGATTTGCCTGTGGTAACGGAAGGAACTATCATAGTGGATGCGCTTTTTGGTTCGGGACTTAATAGACCGGTTTCCGGACTTGCTAAATCAACTATTGATTTAATTAATAGTGGCGACAATGTAGTGATTTCCATTGATATGCCTTCAGGTTTGTATGCAGATAGAGCAATTGATCCTAAATTGGATACGGTAGTTGAAGCAGATTATACATTGAGTTTTCAGTTTCCAAAGCTTTCATTTTTATGGCCCGAAAATGACCGCTTTGTTGGGCGTTGGGAGATTTTAGATATTAAATTGGATTTGCGTTTTATTTCTGAGGTTAGAACGCCTTTTTCTATGCTTGAAAAACGCACGGTAAATGGTTTTCTTCATAAGCGTTCAAAGTTTTCGCACAAAGGAACTTTTGGGCACGCCCTTATAATTGCAGGTTCTGCAGCCAAATCTGGTGCGGCTATTTTAGCGGCAAAAGCTTGTCTTATTTCTGGTGCAGGACTCCTTCACGTTCATCTGCCCGAAAGTGTGCAAATCCCTATGCAATCTGCCTTTCCAGAAGCCATGATAAGTAGGGATGCGCATCAAGATTGTTTCAGCAAACTGCCTGATTTATCACCTTTTAACGCCATAGCTGCAGGGCCTGGAATGGGAACGGCAGAAGAAACTGTTAAAGCCATGAAGTTGTTGATACAGCAAGCAACAACACCGCTGGTGCTGGATGCCGACGCGCTGAATATTTTGGCTGAAAACAAAACCTGGCTGGCTTTTTTACCTAAAAATAGTATTCTTACTCCGCACCCGGGTGAGTTTGAGCGCTTGGTTGGTTCCTGGACAAATAGCTTTGAAAGGCTAGATTTACAGCGTCAACTCTCACTAAAGTTTGGAGTAATTATCGTATTGAAAGGCGCACACACTTGCATTTCCTTTCCCGATGGTCAATGCGTTTTTAATACGACCGGTAATCCCGGGATGGCTACAGCGGGCAGTGGCGATGTGCTGACCGGTATGATTACAGGGTTAATTGCGCAGCAATACAGTCCTTCGCAGGCAGCCATGTTGGGCGTTTATTTGCACGGCCTAGCCGGAGATTTGGCTGCCGGGAAACTTGGTATGGAGTCTGTTATTGCTTCGGAAATAATTCGCAGCATTCCCGAGGCTTTCAAGTCGCTATAATAGTCTTAGGCTTTTAATTTATCTTCTTTTAAATCTTCTTCTTGGCGCAGATTGTCAATGATAAATTTCTGGCGATCAGGTGTGTTTTTGCCCATATAAAATCCTAAAATCTGTGGGATAGAAAGATCTCGTTTTAGAATTACTGGATCGAGCCGCATCGTAGGACCAATAAAGAACCTGAATTCGTCAGGCGAAATTTCTCCCAATCCTTTAAAGCGGGTAATTTCGGGATTTGCTCCCAGCTTTTTCAGCGCTTTCAAGCGTTCTTCTTCTGAATAGCAATAGATGGTCTCTTTTTTATTGCGAACCCTGAAAAGTGGTGTCTGCAAAATATAGAGGTGGCCACTCCTGACTAAATCAGGATAAAACTGTAAGAAAAAGGTAAGCAAAAGCAAACGGATATGCATGCCATCAACATCGGCATCAGTAGCCACCACAATATTGTTGTAGCGCAGGTTTTCTAATGATTCGTCGATATTGAGTGCGGCCTGCATCAGGTTGAATTCTTCGTTTTCGTAAACGATTTTTTTGCTTAGGCCATAAGAGTTTAGCGGTTTTCCTTTCAGACTGAAAACTGCTTGCGTTTGCACATCGCGACTTTTGGTGATGCTGCCCGAAGCTGAATCGCCCTCGGTAATAAACAGCGTGGTTTCCAAGCGCTTTTCGTGGTTGGTGTTGAGGTGAATACGGCAGTCGCGGAGTTTTTTATTGTGCAGACTTGCTTTTTTCACGCTTTCGCGGGCCAATTTTTTGATGTTGGCCATATCTTTGCGCTCACGCTCGCTCTGAACAATTTTTTGATGTAAAGCTTCCGCTGTTTCTGGATTGATATGTAAGTAGTTATCCAGATTTCGTTTAATAGCATCGCCAATAAAATTGCGCACGCTTTGTCCGCCTGGTTCAATATGTTGCGAGCCTAACTTGGTTTTTGTTTGCGACTCAAAAACAGGTTCCTGCACCTTGATGCTGATGGCTGCCACCAAAGAAGTGCGGATGTCTGAGGTATCATAATCTTTGCCGTAAAATTCCCTAATAGTTTTTACAAGTGCCTCACGGAAAGCATTTTGATGCGTTCCTCCCTGGGTAGTATGTTGGCCATTTACAAAGGAATAATACTCTTCGCTATAAGAATTGTTGGCATGAGTAAAGGCACATTCAAAGTCTTCCTCGCGGATATGTATCACCGGATAAACCATGCGTTCTGGTCCTGCAATATTGCGTTCGAGCAGATCGAGTAACCCGTTCTTTGCCTGAAATTTTTGACCATTGAAATTTATGGTGAGCCCATTGTTGAGGAAGACATAATTCCACATCATCTCTTCAATATACTCATGAAGGTAGCGGTATTTGCCAAAAATCTCCTCATCAGGAACAAAGCTTATCAGCGTTCCAGGCTTGCTATCATTTTCTTCAAGTGGTTGGTCGTTAACGATTTCGCCTTTGCGATATTCTACGATTTTTGTTTTGCCTTCACGGATGGACTGTGCCTTGAAATACGACGACATGGCGTTTACCGCTTTCGATCCAACACCATTTAATCCTACGGCTTTTTTAAAAACTTTACTGTCGTATTTGGCGCCTGTATTGATTTTGCTAACACAGTCGATCACCTTGCCAAGCGGCATTCCGCGCCCAAAATCGCGAATCGTCACAAGTTCTTCCTGCACGTTAACTTCGATGGTTTTGCCGTTGCCCATCACATATTCGTCAATACTGTTGTCGATGATTTCTTTTAGCAACACATAAATACCGTCATCATGCGAAGTGCCATCGCCCAACTTGCCAATATACATGCCCGGCCTCAGCCTGATATGCTCCTTCCAGTCAAGCGTCCTTACGCTATCATCTGTATAGTTTTCCGACATCGTTTCGTTTTTTGCAAAAGTAATTTTTTCTTGGTGAAAAATGCAGCAGATTATTCATAAGATTTAAGACTGTATCCACAATGGCTGCAATAGAAATCGTCTTTGGTTATTTCGTCATTGCCACATTTAGGACATTCCTGCACAAAGTCACTTTTATTTTTGCTATGACTTTTTGCCATTTCAGAAGAAATAATTCCTGTTGGAACAGCAATTATTGCATAACCGGTTAGCATAAGGAGTGATGCAACAATTTGTCCTAAAGGTGTGCTCGGACTAATATCGCCGTAACCAACAGTAGTTACTGTAACTATCGCCCAATATATACTGAACGGAATGCTTTTGAAACCGTGTTCCGGTCCTTCTATGAGGTACATAAAAGTGCCTATGATGGTTACCAAAATAAGGACACTGCCAAAAAACACCATGATTTTTTCGCGTGAATGCTTCAAGGAATGTATTAAATAAAGTGAAGCTGAGGTAAACCTAACCAGTTTCAAAATTCGAAAAACACGAAAAAGCCGTAAAATGCGAATAATAATGAGGTATTGCGAACCAATAAAAATTAGACTTAAATAAGTTGGAATAACGGATGCGAAATCTATAATACCATAAAAACTAAAGATGTAGCGTTTCTTATTAGGAGATACGAGGATGCGGACAATATATTCTGCTGTAAATAAAAGGGTAAAAAGCCATTCGGCAATATAAAGTGGCGTTTGGTATTTGGCATGAATCTTAGGCATTGAATCTACAAATACGATCGATACACTCAGCAGAATAAACACCAAAAGCAGCTCGTCAAACAAGCGGCCTTTTTTTGTGTCGTGTCTGAAAATAATTTGAAACCATTTACTTTTCCACGTGGGATGCCTTGGAAGGTTCATAGTTTTGAAAGTATTAGTTTGGGCTGCTAAAATAGTCAAACTTTCCTGCATTACTTAGCCTCTTGCTTTATAGCGCAACTTTTTGATGCGAACTTTGATAAAAGTTATACTTTTTGCGATTATAAAGTATAACTGCCTCCTTATCCTAAAATTTTCACAGAAGTGAAAAAAGATAAAGAGGCAGTTTGTTAAACAAAAGACCTATGATCAGAAAGTTTATTTTTTGATAAACTTTATGCTTTTCTTAAAGTTGTCGGAGGTGACAATTAAGTGATATACACCTTGCTTGAGCTTTTGTGCTGGAAACAATTCATTGAATCCAAAGCTGTTATTGCCAGCATTTATTTTTAACTCAATAGCATTTGTCAACTGATGGCCTTGCTGATCAATAAGTTGCAAGCTTAAGTTTTGCTGTGATTCGCTGTAAATTACGAGTTGAGAATTGTTTCGCACTGGATTTGGCGCAATTTTGAACGAAGTTTGTGGCTTTTGCTCTTCGAGTGATCCGATAATAAACATAAAAACCAACTCCTTATTTTCTGCGTCTACAGTTGCTGTTGCTGCAACGGGTTCTAATAGATACTCATAAGTAGCTTCGCCCTGATATTCTCCATATAGTACTTGTTCATAAACGAGTGTATCCGCATCAAAAACACCTTCGAAAGTACCTTCGGGTCCGGTGAAATCAACCTCAATTAAACCACCATACTGAAATAATGGCGTTCCGAATTGATCCACAGCACGAACGATCAAATCCGTGCGGTTCACATTGAGTTCGAAATCCAAGGTCGTGGTTTCATTTTCGCTAATTTCGACACCTTCTTCTAGTGCAATTTCTGCATAAGGATTAACAGCAGTCACGTCGTAAATTCCAGCAGGAACAGAAATACTATAATTGCCATCAACATCAGCAAAAGTGCTGCTTTCTCCGATCGAAATTTCGGTAAGACTCAAATCGGCAGTGCCGTTTATCAGGCTAATCGTTCCGCTCAAAGTGCCATTGGCAGCGGCTGGGCCTAATTCGCCGGTTGGCAAAAAGTTCTGGATATAAACATCTGGGTTTGCTCCACGGTGATCTTCCCAGCTCATTACCCACTGATTTTCGTGCCAATCAGAAACATCTAAATGAATTTTTTGTGACTGTACGCTGCTGATAAATACCGTTTCGCTTTCCCATACAAAATCGCCGTTACTGTCTAGGCGCAAAGCTTTTAGCGCGGTTTCAACACTATTAAAATAGTCTTCATAAATCAGGATAATATCATCGCCATGCTGCAAGCCTTTCTGCGGTAGCAAAGCTTTTGTTCCTACCGGCAGAATTGCTTTCCCGTTTTCGCCCCATTTTAAATCGCCTGCTGTAGAAACCTTTTGACCATAAATTCCCCACTGATTTTGATCAACATTTACTTCGTTCCAAAGCACATAAATATGTGGATCATTTTCAGGTTTTGACAATTTTGGATAAAAATGGTTTGTGTTGTTATTGAGTGAAATGCGCACACCATTTTCTGCTAACATCACATTGCCATCCTGATCAATATGCTGAACGTAAGCTTTATACAGATTGGTGTAATCACGGTCTTCGTGCCAGCTCATAAAAAAACCGTCGTTGCCATCACTTATCATGGGGAAAATTTGCGTCCAAGCCGAAATTCCTCCTTGATCAGTAATTACGGTCGGCTGTGCCCAAACAGCGCTTCCATCGGTGGTAAAACGCTGGGCAAATACATGGCGCGTCGGTGCATTTGGTGGGCCGCTGTCTTCAAAATATTTCATAATAACATCATCATCGCCTACGGACATTAATTGTGGCCAAGTATATTTATTGAGTCCGCTCATCGTAATGCCGTCTTCGCCCCAAAGCAAAGAGCCTTCAGGACTGATTTTATGCCTGATAATCACTGTTTCAGATTGCCAAGCGATAACGGCATTATTACTGGCAGTAACTGTTACTTTTGGCGCCGCGTCAAAAGCAATACTGTTTGAAAGACTCAGGCCATCTTCGCCCCAAATGAAATCTCCTTCGGGAGAAATGCGATAAGCCACAATATTGTTGTTGCCGCCATTTCGGATGTCTTGCCACGT
>CAZOEV010000068.1:0-9046 GCA_964578915.1 uncultured Lentimicrobiaceae bacterium | reverse complement strand
TTCAGCCTGAGCAGTACGACCATGTTTTATTTTCGTACCACGGTTTACCCGAATCGCATATCAATCGTATCCATCCAGAAAATTCGATTGAAAGCTGCAACTGTCAACAAGAAATGCCTACGCATGGAAAATATTGTTATCGCGCTACTTGCTTTGCTACAACACGCTTATTACAAACAGCTTGCGACATTTCTGAAAGCAAATCAAGCGTAGCTTTTCAATCGCGGCTTACCAAAAAATGGTTGCGGCCTTTTGCCGATGAGCAAGTGATTGAACTGGCCAAAAAAGGCGTGAAAAAGCTGTTGGTGGTTGCTCCGGCTTTTGTTACAGACTGCCTTGAAACCAGCGTGGAAATTGGCATTGAGTACGAAGAACTATTCAAAAAATATGGCGGAGAAAAACTGCAACTTGTTTTCAGTCTCAACGCAGAGGATTATTGGGCCGAGAGTTTGCTGGAGATTATCAATGCCTGAAAAAAATTAGGACAAAAAAAATAAAAGTCTTGTGTTGAAAAAAAATAATTCTATTTTTGCCGCATGATACAACAAGTAAATCAATATTGGTGGTGGCGTCATTCGTTAAGCAAATTGCTGATGAAGTGATGTGACCCTACTTGTATTTGTACAAAAATAAAATCAAAGGTCTGTCGTTCGCGGCAGGCCTTTTTTTGTTTGAAAAAATTAATAAACACACTGCATAATCAATGAAATTAACACTAAAACGCCATCATAGTCCAGCTGATTTGCATACCGCAGTAGGATTATATTTACAGTTACGCGACGAATATCCAGGCGCCTTATTGCTCGAAAGCTCAGATTATCAGGCTGCACAAAACAGTAGCAGCTTTATCTGCCTCAAGCCTTTAAGCAGCATCAGCCTAGAAGGCAAATCACTACATATCAAAAACTTGGCTAAATCTAAAAAAATTGACATTCAAAATAGTCAGGAGTTTCTGCACCACTTCAAAAACTATTTAAGCAGTTTTGAGCTTTCAGAAAGCCAGGACACTGACGGGCTTTTTGGTTATTTAGGCTACGATGCTGTTGAATTTTTGGAAGATATTTCACTGCAATATACTACAGAAAGCAGTTTTGAGCTGCCTGCCATGCAATTTTCCTTCTTTCGGTTTGTAATCAAAATCAATCAGTTTAATGACACCATGCAACTGAGCGAATTTATTCCTGAAGGAGAGCAATCGCAACTTCAATCTCTGATAAATCGTTTACAAATAAGCACTTATACACCTTATCCTTTTCACACACAAGGTCAACTGCGTTCAAACCTGACCGACGAACAGTTTATGGAAATGGTCGAAAAAGCGCGCTATCATTGTCAGCGTGGCGATGTTTTTCAATTGGTCTTATCTCGCCGTTTTCAGATCAATTATCAGGGAGACGATTTTCAGGCTTACCGCCGATTACGCTCAATAAATCCTTCGCCTTATGGCTTTTATTTTGATTTTGGTAAGCATAGAATTTTCGGTTCCTCGCCAGAAAGTCAGCTAAAAATCACAGCAAACAAAGCAAGTCTCAATCCAATTGCTGGCACCTATCGCCGCAGTGGAGCCGATGCTGCCGATCGCGAACTGGCGCAAAAATTACTCAACGACCCCAAAGAAAATGCAGAACACGCCATGCTTGTTGACCTGGCACGAAACGACCTGAACCGCAGCTGCGACACTGTAAAAGTAGACAAGCTGAAAGAGGTGCAGTATTTTAGTCATGTTATTCATTTGGTTTCGGAGGTAAGTGGTCGGTTAAGCGAAGGCAAACACGCCCTGGATGTGGTGGCCGACACTTTTCCTGCCGGCACTTTAAGCGGTGCGCCCAAACACAAAGCCATGCAGCTTATTGACAAATATGAGACCTCAAAAAGAGGTATGTATGGCGGTGCGGTGGGTTTTATAGGACTAAACGGCACCGTAAATCTGGCTATACTGATTCGCAGCTTTTTGAGCAAAAACAATGTACTGAGTTTGCAGGCCGGTGCCGGAATTGTTGAGGCTTCAAGCCCTGAAAATGAATTGCAAGAAGTAAATAATAAGCTCGGCGCCCTGATGCAAGCCATAGGCCAATCAGAAATCAACGAAAAAAACACCTGATAACATGAAAATACTCGTTCTGGATAACTACGACTCCTTCACTTTCAATCTCGTACAGTTGCTTCGCGAAAACAGCTCGGCACAAATTGATGTATTGCGCAACGACAAGATAAGCTTAGAGCAGGTGGCCGATTATGATAAAATTCTCCTATCGCCAGGTCCTGGATTACCGTCTGAATCAGGGATTTTGATGCCGCTTATTAATCGCTATGCTGCTGAAAAAAGTATCCTTGGAGTTTGCCTTGGACTCCAAGCCATTGTGGAAGTGTATGGCGGCAAGCTTCAAAACCTGCCGCAAGTAATTCATGGCATAGCAACTCCCATAAATATTACCAAAAACTGCAATTTGCTAAATGGCTTGCCTTCGACCTTTATGGCAGGGCGTTATCATTCCTGGATAGCTGATTCAGAATCACTTCCGGCTTGTTTAGAAATTACCGCAGTAGATGAACAACAGCAAATTATGGCCATCCAGCACAAACATTTTGATCTCTCCGCAGTACAATTTCATCCCGAATCAATTTTGACTCCTGAAGGGCAAAAGATTATTAAGAATTGGTTAAATGTAAATTCATCATTCGTACAAACGCCATCATAATATGAAAAAAATTCTAGAACAACTCTTTCAATATCAACACCTAAGCTCTGAACAATCGCGCGATGTACTAATCCGTATCGCTGATGGCCAATACAACGAGCCGCAAATCGCCGCCTTTATGACGACATTTATTATGCGGCCACCAACTGTTGAAGAACTTAGCGGATTTCGGGATGCACTGTTGGAGCTTAGTATGCCTTTAAAACTGGAATCATCCCCTGCTATTGACCTATGCGGAACAGGTGGCGACGGCAAAAACACCTTTAATATTTCCACACTTACCGCCTTTGTTGTGGCCGGAGCCGGCCAAAAAGTGATCAAACATGGCAATTATGGCGTTTCGTCAGTGAGCGGCTCATCCAACGTATTGGAAGCATTGGGTTATCGCTTCACAAATCAGCAAGTCCCGCTACAAAAGCAATTAGATCAGGCTGGTATATGTTTTTTACATGCGCCACTTTTTCATCCTGCCATGAAAACTGTTGCACCTGTGAGGGCAGCACTTGGCGTGAAAACTTTTTTCAATATGCTGGGACCATTGGTCAATCCCGCCCGACCTAAATATCAATTAACAGGTGTTTTTAACCTTGAAACAGCGCGCAAATATCAGTACGTTTTTCAGGCTAATAAGCAAGAAGCGAGCATTGTTTATAGTCTGGACGGCCACGATGAATGCACACTTACAGCAGATACGCGGGTTTTAAAAACCCAACACGAACTTTTACTTTCTGCCTCAGACTTTGGCCTCGTCGAAAATTCTGTAGAAGCTATCGAAGGTGGCAAAAATATCAAGGAAGCCGCGGATTTATTCTTAAAAATCCTAGAAGGAAAAGGAACTCAACCACAGCAAAATACAATCATTGCCAATGCTGCCTTGGCGCTTCAATATTATTATCAGGAAAGCTTGATAGACAGCGTATTGCGCGCAAAAGAATCGCTCCAAAGCAAAAAAGCCTTAAACACATTTAAAAACCTACTTCAACTCAACGCATGAACACAATCTTAGACCAAATACTAACTGCCAAGCGCAAAGAAATACTTGAACGTAAAAGCTTATATCCCATTAAATTACTCGAAAAAAGTATATATTATGAAAGCGCTCCACTATCGTTAAAAAAATACCTCTGTCGGCCTGAGCTTTCAGGAATAATTGCTGAATTCAAACGAAAATCGCCTTCCAAAGGTGATATAAATCCTTATGCTGAGGTTGAACGCACTACCATTGGCTATATGCAAAGTGGTGCCTCTGCCCTTTCGGTGCTAACTGATGAAACATTTTTTGGCGGTAAAAATGAAGATTTGATTACTGCCCGAAAATTCAATTTTTGCCCAATTTTACGCAAAGATTTTGTCATTGATGAATACCAAATTATTGAAGCTAAATCGATTGGTGCAGATGCTGTTTTATTGATAGCTTCTGCGCTTAGTGCAAATGAAATCAATCGTTTTGGTAAGCTAGCATCATCGCTCGGCATGGAAGTTTTGCTCGAAATTCACAATGAGAAAGAACTTGAAAAAGTAACAGATGAACAGTTTCTGGTTGGCGTTAATAACCGGAATCTACAGTTGATGGAAACCAATTTAGAAACAGCTTTTAAACTCGTTGAAAAACTACCCAAAGCAATGATAAAAATAGCTGAAAGTGGCTTGAAGCAGCCCGATACAATCGTTCAGCTTAAATCAGCAGGCTACCAGGGTTTTTTGATTGGAGAACTTTTTATGCAAAAATCACGGCCCGAAAAAGCTTGTCAGCAATTTATACAGGCTATCAAAAAAATAGAAAACCAAACTATCCAAAATCATGTTTAAAGCGAGCAGCTTATTAATAAAAGTTTGTGGCATGGGCTCTATGCAAAATATGCTCGATATTGATCAGATAGTAATCGATTTTCTTGGATTTATATTTCACGAAAATTCGCCCAGAAACCTCAGCAGCGAAGAATTATTGTCCATCCCTACCAAAGCAAAAAAAGTATTGGTAACACGCGATATGTCAGCCGAAAAACTTACTGCATTGGCGCAAAGAAATAAAATTCAATGGCTTCAATTACATGGCAATGAATCTATTGAGGCATGCACTGCCTACAAAAAACTTGGCTTTATGTTGATTAAAAATATTGCCATTGGCAAGCCTTCAGACTTCAACAAAGCCATAGATTTTCAGGAAATAGTAGATTTTTTACTTTTCGACACGGTCAGTATTCAAGGTGGTGGCAGCGGGCAAAAGTTTGATTGGAATTGGTTGAATTATTACCAAGGAAAAACAAAATACTTTCTAAGTGGCGGCATTTCACCCAAGGACGCAAAGGCAATTTGTGCGTTGAAACATCCAGCATTGGTTGGCATCGACTTAAACAGCCACTTTGAAACAAATCCCGGACAGAAAAATACATCAGATTTAATACAATTTACAGATGAAATACGACACAATCAAACGGCCTAGCAACCGCCCTGACAGTGCAGGTTTTTACGGGAATTTTGGAGGAGCTTTCGTTCCCGAAATGCTACAACATAACTTATCAGAACTCAAGAATAACTACCAACAAATTCTCTCTGATAGTGATTTTCAGCGGCAATTTCACAAATTGTTGCGCGATTATGTTGGTCGGCCAACACCACTATATGAAGCCAGCAATCTGTCGATGAAATATGGAGCCAAAATTCTATTAAAGCGCGAAGACCTAACCCATACCGGCGCACACAAAATCAACAATACAATTGGGCAAATCTTACTTGCGCAGCGGCTTGGCAAAAAACGAATTATTGCTGAAACAGGTGCCGGCCAGCATGGCGTCGCCACGGCTACCGTTTGCGCACTGATGCAACTCGAATGCGTAGTTTATATGGGCGCAAAAGATATGAAAAGGCAACTGCCAAATGTGCTACGTATGCAAATGCTGGGTGCTGAGGTGAGACCAGCAAAAAGCGGAAGCCAAACGCTAAAAGATGCTACCAATGAAGCCATTCGCGACTGGATTAACAATCCTGAAAACACCTATTATATCATCGGCAGTGCCATTGGGCCGCACCCCTATCCAGATTTGGTGACACAGCTGCAAGCGGTTATTAGCCAAGAAATTAAACAACAACTGCAAAATAATTTCAATTGCGATGCACCGGATAAAATTATCGCCTGCGTAGGCGGAGGAAGCAATGCCGCCGGTGCTTTTTTTCATTTTATTGAAGATGAAAAAGTTGAACTAATTGGTGTGGAAGCTTCCGGATTGGGCTTGGAAAGCGGTAAATCAGCAGCCACACTTCACCTGGGCACAAAGGGAATTATGCACGGCTGCATGATTCCATTGATGCAAACTACTGATGGCCAAATAATAGAGCCGCATTCAATATCTGCTGGCCTCGATTATCCCGGCATCGGCCCTCTGCACGCGCAGCTTTTTGAAAGTGGAAGGGCAAAATACCTCCATGCTACCGATCAAGAAGCAATGAAAGCTGCTTTTGAACTGAGCAGACTAGAAGGAATAATTCCAGCATTGGAATCAGCACATGCACTTGCTGCTTTGGCAAAATTAAGACTAAAAAAAGAAGAGATTGTCGTTGTAAACCTCTCGGGAAGAGGCGATAAAGACCTTGAAACTTACGCAAAATATTTTGGTAATGATGAATAGACTAAAACAAATACTTAAGGCAGAAAAAGGACTGCTAGCACTCTATTTTACAGCTGGCTACCCTAAATTATCCTCAACAGAAAAACTACTTCAGCTTCTTGACAAACAAACTGTTGACATTATTGAAATTGGTATGCCATTCTCTGACCCATTGGCTGATGGGCCTGTAATTCAGCAAAGCAGCCACATTGCGCTGCAAAATGGAATGAATACAAAGTTACTTTTTGAGCAACTACAACAGGCGAGGCTGCATACCAATAAACCTATTGTGCTGATGGGATATTTCAATACAGTGCTGCAATTTGGTATAGAAAGGTTTTTGATAAATATGCAAAACTGCTCGTTAGATGGCCTGATTCTTCCTGATCTACCACCTGAAATATATGAAAAGGAATATAAAACCATCTTTGAGCAATATAATATTCCGCTTATCTTTTTGGTGAGTCCGCAAAGCAGCGATGCCCGTATTAAAACTATAGACGAATTAAGTAATTCATTTATTTACGCTGTGTCTTCCGCCTCTACAACGGGCAACACTTCAGGTTTTACAGCAAAACATGAAAGTTTTTTTGCACGTATTAAAGCATTACAATTAGAGCATCCTGTCTTAATTGGCTTTGGCATAAGCAACAGTCAGCAAATCCATCAAGTGCAACAATACACAAAAGGAGCAATTATTGGAAGTGCCTTTATCAGGCAATTAGATGAGAGCAAAGAAGACCTTGGGGTGAACGACTTTTTCAACCAACTCTAAAAACAAATACTAAAAATGATTATTCAACTTGAAAATACAATACAAAAAACTGAAATACTTCGCATAGAACAGCTTATAATTGCCTTGGGCTACCAAATAAATCAGGTTAAAACCCAATTTGGTCAATACCTTGTGGCTGTTGGCTCAGCAGAATTCGACATACGCTCAATCGGCCAACTGAAAGGAGTTCGAGATATTCATCACGTTTCAGACGCCTATAAACTTGTATCGAAAAAATGGCGTGTGCAGGATACAGAAATCGATCTTGGCGACGGGGTTAAAATTGGACGAAACAATTTAAGTATTATGGCTGGCCCTTGCACTATTGAAAATGAAGATCAGATTTCCAGCACAGTAAAACACCTCAAAACAAACAACATCAGCATAATGCGTGGTGGTGTTTTTAAACCCAGAACTTCTCCTTATGCATACAGAGGCGCAGGAATTGAAGGACTCAAAGTTTTTTCTGCTTACTGCAAAGCCAATGGAATTAAAGTGATTACCGAAGTGATGCAGGCCGACCAGATTAGAGAAATGGTGGACTATGTTGATATTTTCCAGGTTGGAACGCGAAACGCTCAAAATTTTAACCTGCTTGATGCACTTGGCGAAGTGGACAAAGCTGTGATGCTCAAAAGAGGATTTTCAGGAAGTATTGATGAGTTGTTGCAGGCTGCCGAATATGTCTATTCTAATGGCAACGAAAAAATAATTCTCTGTGAAAGAGGCATCCGTACTTTTGAAAAATCATATCGTAACACTTTGGATTTAAATGCTGTGCCGATTTTAAAAGAGAAGTCGCACCTGCCCGTTGTCGTTGATCCATCGCATGGTGTAGGTTTGCGCAATTATATTGAACCAATGGCTGTTGCAGCAGTAATGGCCGGCGCCGATGGTGTGATTGTAGAAGTGCATCAATGCCCAGAAAAAGCCGCATCGGATGGACAGCAAACCCTTGACTACAAAGAAGCTACACAACTCTACGATCGACTAAGGCAAACTTATAATTTGAAAAAAAGTTTTAATAACTAATAAACTAAATGCGCAGGCTTTTAAGCTGCTCCATTTTTTATCAGACCTTTGTTTCCGTTTACCAAAACGAAATCAGTATGGATTATCAGCAACTTATCGAAAGGCTCTATCTGGAAACCAAAGATTTGGCAGCAACGGGCAAAGTGGCCTCTTATATTCCCGCGCTTGCAAATGTGCCAGCCAGCAGATTTGCAATCAGCGTGAAAACACGTAATAACGAGCTTTTCAATGTGGGTGATTATCAAATTCCTTTCTCCATTCAAAGTATTTCTAAAGTTTTCACATTCATTTTGGCTTATAAAAATGTAGGCATTGAAATTTGGGATCGACTGGATCGAGAGCCTTCCGGAACTGCATTCAACTCACTTATACAGCTGGAGCACGAGCAGGGAATTCCGCGCAATCCGTTTATCAATGCCGGCGCTATTGTGGTCGCAGATATTTTAGTTTCTTTATGCAAAAATCCGAAGCAAGAATTGCTTGAATTTGTTCGTCGATTGGCTGATGACGACACGATTTCGTATGATGAAAATGTGGCCACATCCGAGAAAGAAACAGGACACCGAAATTATGCATTGGCCTATTTTATGAAGAGCTTTGGCAATATCATAAACCCTGTAGATGAAGTACTTGACTTATATTTTCATCATTGTTCGCTGAGCATGAACACAGATCAGTTGGCACGGGCTTTTTTGTTTTTGGCTAACGAAGGCACGAACCCATTTACGGGTGAAGAAATCCTAAATCCCAGTCGCGCCAAAAGGCTTAAAGCATTGATGCTCACCAGCGGATTGTACAACGAATCAGGCGATTTTGCCTTTCGTGTGGGTATTCCGGCAAAAAGTGGCGTTGGCGGCGGTATTATTGCAATTATTCCCAAGCATTTAAGTATTGCCGTTTGGTCTCCTCCACTCAATGCTGCCGGGAATTCTGTG
>CAZOEV010000067.1:0-9056 GCA_964578915.1 uncultured Lentimicrobiaceae bacterium | reverse complement strand
AAAGTCTATTTATCTCAAAAGCCCCTTCCGGTAGAGCACCAGACAGACTTTTTTATTTCCATGCAAAACTTTAATACAGACGATGGATTGGCACTGAGTAGTATTCTTTCTGGTTTTAAGGATAGCGCTGGAAACCTATGGTTTGGCACTTTCGGCAATGGGCTAAGCAAGTTTGATGGAAAAAGCTTTACAAATTTCAGTTCAGCACACGGCTTAGCACATAACCTGATAAATGCTATTACAGAGGACAGCGAAGGAAATATTTGGTTCAGCACCTTTGGTGGATTGAGTAAGTATGATGGCGTTTCGTTTAAAAACTATACCACGGCAAATGGTCTTCCAGATAACAATGTGCTTCAGACACTTATAGACAGTCAAGGGGTGGTTTGGGCTGCAACCGCAATGGGATTGTGCAGCTATGCATCTTTAAATGAAAGCATAAAATCGGAATTGTTTATTCCTATCAATGAAGAATACGGGTTTGCCGGGGAATATGCCAAGGCGATAATCGAAGACGAAAAAGGCAGTATTTGGTTTTCTACTGACCGCGGTATTTTTAAATATGATCCTTGGGCTGATTCTACAGAAAAGCTTGTTTTTACTAATTTTTCAAAACAAAGCGGTTTAGAAGGCGTCTTCGTTAATTGCATGGCAGAGGACCGTGATGGAATGATTTGGTTTGGAACCAATGAAGGAGCGTTTAGCTTCGATCCTGAATATGAAGACGGTGGAAATGCTGCCACCGTCAGTTTTACAACTAAGGACGGGCTTATAAGCGATAAAATCACCTCCATTATTGAAGATAGTGAGGGAACCCTTTGGTTTGGCTCAAAAGCTGGCGTTTCTTCTTTAAGAAAGGGAGACACAGCTTTTTTAAACTTCACTTCTAAGCAGGGATTGGCAAACAACAGCATTATCTGCATCGTCGAAGATGCCTTAGGCAGTATTTGGTTTGGTACATCTGGCGGAGGATTAAGTCGTTATGATGGACTTAGTACTTTGGAATACACAAAACAACAAGGATTTTCAGGGAAAGCCGTTTTCTCAATGGCGGAAGACTCGGCAAGTAATTTGTGGTTTGGCAATCAAGATGGTGGCATTATCAAACTGGAGTTTGACAAGCACAACCCAAACAACGATGCGTTTATTCATTTTTCGACTGCGCAGGGTTTATCGAGCTATAACGTCTTAACTATGATGTTTGATAAAAACAATCACCTTTGGTTTGGCACTAACGGCGGACTTTGTCGCTACGATAAAGAATCAATCATCACCTACAATACTGATCAGGGAATGATGGGAAATGCCGTGGTGAGTCTTATGCAAGACAGTCAGGGAAATATCTGGCTGGGATCTTATGAAAAAGGCCTCAGCAAATTTGACGGTAGCAGTTTTGTTCATTTTACTACAGAGCAAGGCTTGGCGCACAATACGGTGTGGGACATGCACGAAGACGAAACGGGTGTATTTTGGTTCGCCACCAGAGGTGGATTAAGCCGATACGACGGTAAAATGTTTGTCAATTTCACCAAAGAACAGGGCTTGCCCGACAACAAATTGTCTATCGTAACAAAAGACAGGTATGGAAATCTTCTTATCGGAAGCTGGGGTGGTGGCGTTTCGATCATCAGAAAAAGCAAGCTTGAAAGCGGGAGCAAAAACAATTTTTCTTTGGCAGACCGTGATCTTTTTGAGCACTTTAATACGTCTAATGGGCTTGCCAATGATATCGTTTATGGCATTTTGGAAGATGAGGACGGCAATATCCTAATTGGAACAAGCAAAGGGCTTACAGTGCTCAGAGGAGGTTTGGCCGATAAAGGGAAAGATATTGCAAGCGCTGGAATTGAATACTATAACCAAAAAACCGGCTATCCCATCAAAGATATCAGCAACAACCACAGTATGCTCATTGATTGCCGTGGTTTTGTGTGGCTAGGAACGGGCGATAAATTGGTGCGTTTTGATTATAAAAATGTACGAAGATCGAATAGAGAGCTGAATCCTGAGATTCGGGAGATTAGAATTAACAATGAAAAAATCAGCTGGCAAAGCCTTAAAAAGGCAAGATCCATTTCGGAAAGTTCTCCTGAAGCTTCAGGAAATGTGCCCGCTTATGTGCTTGATGAGCTCCATGTTTTTGGCAGGACTTTGAGTGTTTCCGAGCGCGACACCATGATTTTTAAGTTCAGCTCAATAGGTTTTGATGATGTCATGCCTTTCAACTCAATCCCGGAGAAACTTGTGTTACCATTTTCATTCAATACTATCAGTTTCGATTTTGTCGCCATCGAAACGTTCAAACCCTTTTTAGTGCAGTACAAATACTTCCTCGAAGGTTTTGATAACGAATGGATTAGTTCAAATGATAAATCGACTGCTGATTACCGAAATCTGCCACAAGGCCATTATAGCTTTAAGTTAAAGGCCAGAAGCCCGGATGGCGTCTGGAGCAAAGCCATTTCATACAACTTTCAGGTGCTTCCACCGTGGTGGTTAACTTGGTGGGCTTTTCTAATTTATCTGTTAACTTTTTTTCTGATTTTAAGGGGTATTAGGCGTTATGAGTTGAGCAGAATGCGCTTTCGTGACCAATTAAAACTCGAAAAGCTTACTACCGATTCGCTTCGGAATCTTGATCAGATGAAGTCGCAGTTTTATGCTAATATTTCACATGAATTCCGCACGCCGCTCACCTTAATTCTCGGACAAATTGAAAATGTTATGGCTTCAAGTATCGACATTAAAGAAAAAGGGAAGCTGCAGGTTGCCAACCGCAATGCCCGCAGCTTAATCAAATTGATTAATGAGCTGCTCGATTTGTCCAAACTTGAAGCTGGAGGTATGGAGCTTTATGCCGAAAACAAAAATATCGTGTCTTTCCTCAAAAATATTTTCTTTTCATTTGAGTCACTCGCAGCTCAAAAAAAGATCACGCTGACATTTAAATCAGAAGTGGATGAGATTGAGGTGTTTTTTGATACAGATAAAATGGAGAAAGTGTTTTATAACCTCTTATCCAACGCCTTCAAGTTTACTTCTGAAAATGGCACAATACATATTGAGATAGACGTTGCAAACGAACATTTAATAGAAATAAGCGTGCAAGATACAGGTTGCGGCATTCCGAGGAATCAGCTAGCGCATGTTTTTGATCGTTTTTATCAGGTTGATAGTTCAAACACGCGTGAGCACGAAGGAACCGGGATAGGACTGGCACTTGCAAAAGAGCTGGTTTTTCTGCATAAAGGAAAGATTAAGGTTGACAGTAGGATTGGAGTTGGCACTAGATTTACTGTGACACTTCCTTATCTTTTTGCAGATCGATTAAAAAGCCCTGTTTCGGAGACAAGCTTGCAGGAAATCAAATCAGAAAACTTAAGCATCGGCTTTGAGACAAATAAACCAATTGTTTCATCCCCAAAGATAGCGCAGCAATTTGAAGGCGATAAAAAAATCATTCTTATCGTGGAGGATAACAAGGATGTACGCGCTTATATTAAGGAACATATTGAAGCGAAATATCAAGTAATAGAATCCAGCGAAGGCGAACAAGGCTTTAGTTTGGCGAAAGAATTTGTGCCGGATCTGATTATTTCTGACGTTATGATGCCAAAAATGGATGGATACCAGCTTTGCAATGCCATCAGAATGGACGAAAAAACAAGCCATATCCCTATTATCATGCTTACGGCGAGAGTTGGATTGGAGGATAAAATAGAAGGCCTCGATGCGGGTGTTGACGCCTACCTTGGCAAACCTTTCAGTGCAAAGGAACTGATGGCAACCGTTAAAAATTTGCTCCAGCAACGTATTCAACTCAAAAAACGGTTTAGTAAATCATTAAATATCAAGCCTTCTGAAGTAAGTGTGGTTTCGGCTGATCAGATGTTTTTAGAAAAAGTTATACAAACAATTGAAGCAAATTTTGGCGATGAGCAATTTTCTGTTGACTTGCTTGCCGAAAAGGTAAATATGAGTGTTACCCAACTCAATCGCAAGCTCAATGCCTTGATTGATCAGCCTCCAGGCCAGATGATTAGGACTTTCAGGCTGCAACGAGCAGCAGATTTATTGAAACAAAAGGGGGGGACGGTTTCCGAAATCAGTTATCAAGTAGGCTTTACTGATAATGCCTATTTTTCGCGCGCATTCAAAAAACAATTCGGCTGCAGCCCTTCAGAATTCTCCGAATTGAATTAAGCGTTTTTTCGCAATAGCATTTCGTCCCTAACCTTATGCTGGCGGTCGCTTCCAACCGCTGGCTCAGCTAAGTATTTTATTGTTTTTCAGTTATTCTTGCTGAAAAGTCCAACAGTTTGCAACAAATATCCTAACCGTTTGCCCAGTTGTCGGCATAGTTTTGTCGCAGTTCATTTTTTTAGAAAGGAGGCTGCCGAAAATCCTTTATCAAAGAGTAGGCTTTATAAAATCAATCAGTTATGAAAACTATTACCGTAAACGGTGCAAAAATTATGCTTGTAGCCTTAATCGTTGCTTTTTCAACCTTATTAAGCAATAAAGTTCAGGCACAAGAAAGTGAAAAAGGTTTTATCCTTTCCATGACAGAATTTACCATTAAACCGGGGCACGACTTTCAGTTTAGAGAGGGTGTGAAAGCCTGGAAAGCGTGTTATATTGAAAATGGTGGCGATTGGTCCTGGAATGTTTGGAAGAGAGTTCAGGGAAAAGGCAATGTGTATATTCTAACTTCAACTATGGGCAATTGGGCCGAAATGGATGAAACAGAAGACTCGGGAAAAGAATGCCGCATAATTGGCCTCGATTTGATTAATCCACATGTAGAATCAACCGAAAACAATTTGGCCAGGTTTATGCCTGAATACAGCAAAGCTTATCCTAATCCGGATCCTGTATTATGGGTGTCTTCTTGGCAGATAAAAGACTGGGAAAAATTCATGGGAGTTGTAAAGCAGGTTACGGAGGCTACAGCCAAAGTTGAAGGATCGCCACGTGGATTCTGGTATAGTGTAATGGGCGGTGATAAGGATACAGAAGATGTGTTTGTAGCTACTCCTTTCAAAAATTTTGCTGAACTGGATATAGAACGTGATAATGTTTGGAAAATTTTCGAGAACGCTCACGGAGAGAAAAAGAAGGACCAGATGCAGGCTGAGGCCCGCGAAGTTGTCGAAGAATCCTGGTCGTATATCTATATGCTCAATGCAGACATGAGTCACAATCCAGCGGCAGAATAGTAAATAATTAACCAACAATCAATTAGCATGAAAAAAATCCTCTATTTGCTGTTTGCCGTGATGTTTTTCACCGCCTGCAATACCAATCAGTCTCAACGATACTTCTCGGCATCACCCGAGATAGAAATCACCAAAGCAACACTGAAGCATTATGCAGATGGAAACTGGCAGGCTTTGAAGTCGTTGTATGCCGATACGGCAAAAGTGATGAATAATGTTCCCATTGAAAAAGGTGTTTCCATTGATGCTACTATCAAGGAGTTTCAGCAGGATCACGAAACCTTCTCCCTCATCAGCTTTGATGCGGCAGAAGATGAATTCGAAATGGTTATAACCGATGATGGCGAAACCTGGGTCAATTATTGGGGAATCTGGAAGGGTACTTTGAAAGCAAGCGGCGAAGAATTTGTAATTCCGCTGCATATCACCCAGCGATTCATCAATCAAAAGATCGTTTATGAAATCGGCTATTGGAATAGTTCTGCCGTTACGAAGGCACTTTCCAAGCTGGAATCGCCAACACCCTAAATTTTGAAGCTGATTAAAAAAATAGGGATTTTTAATTCGGATGGAGCTATTATTCTCCATCCGAATATTTCTATTTCATGGAAATTGCTCAGCAACAAAAATAGCCCTGAACTGCCACCGGGAACTCCCGTGAATATTGATATTTCTTTGGATGAAACCACGCTCCTTTCAGGTAAATACGGTATTGTGTGGGCTACCTTTAGCCAACATCAGGCCGAGGTGCTATCCAATGCTTTACTTGCTCAAAACATTACATCAATAATTGGAAAGGTTGAGCTGGAAGAACATACGCTACTGCTGATAAAAATTAGCAACCAAAGTGAAATTATTGAAGCAATGGATTTTATCTGGAGAAAAGAAAGTGGTTTGCGACTAAAACCCGACTGGAGCTATGCCGAAGGTGTTTCAAACAAAAGCTTTGAAAGATGGGTAAATGGATAAAACTATTTTTTTACCGGCCTTCTTTATCCTCGGATTAGCGCGGATAATGACACAGTAAACAGCTGCTATCTATTTGTTATTCAATATATTATAGGTCATACAAAAATGAATAAGCAAATTTGATGCTTTTGAATTTTAAAAATAATGATTTTTAAAACGGGAAAGCCGAAACCCAAGAATAGTAGGCACAAAAAATAGATCAAAATGAATTTAACAGTCCTTTATCCCCAACCAGCAGACGTAGAAAAGTTTGAGTCAGATTATACTGCCCATCTTAAACTACTTCACGAGAAAACAGGAATACCGAAAGATGTAAAACCTTACACAGTGACTAAATTTTTACCTGGACCAGCAGGAAATCCGCCTTTCTATCAAATGTTTGTAATGCCTTTTGATTCAGCCGAAGCACTTGAACAGGCAATGGCATCAGCAGGTATGCAAGAGGTTGCAGCAGATGCAAACAGAATTTCAACAGGCGGAGCGCCAACAATTTTAATCGGACAAACAAATTAAAAATCGGACAAAAAATGAAAAAATTATCTAATCTATCAAGTCGGCTAATGCTATTGACAACAATTATTGTATTAGCTTTTACAGCGCAAAGTTGTGATCAAGCACAGAAAGAAGTAGAACAAGAAACATTTGTGCAAGCCGAAGAGGTTGAATACTTCCTGCTTCGTCCTGAAGTAGAAAAAGCTTATGGATATTCACACGCAGTGAAAATCGGGAATGAAATTAAAATTTCTGGAGCCGTAAGTATGGACGATGCCGGAAATCCAACTGCAGTTGGTGATTTAGGTCAGCAAATGAAGAACTGTTATGCAGATTTAGAAATAATATTAAATCATTATGGTTGCACATTTGATGACGTAATTGTGGAGAATATTTTCACTACGGATATGCCCTTGTTTCTCGAAAATGCAGCGTATCGAGGCGAAATTTACACCAAACAATTCCCAACAGGTTCTTGGCTTGGCGTTACAGAATTGGCGCTACCAGAATTTTTGATAGAGATTGAGTTAGAAGTGCATATATCGGAATAAATAGTACGAACGTTCAACACGCAATATGGTAATTGGCTGAGAAAGCAGGTTTTCGAAATAGTGCAACCCACATCAAAATTAGTGCGGGTTGACAATGAGGGAAGCTGTAAGCTGCCACTTGCCTTATGGCTAGCTGTTGGCTGAAATAAATTTAACCAATTATGAAAAATTCATTCAGAAGTAAAACAATATTTCTTGTAGTACTTTCCAGCTTATTTATCAGTTGTCAGTCAAATCAAGATAAAACGAAAGTGACCGAAAAGCTTACTGAAACACAAGAAGAAAAAACACTGAATCCAGAGGAACAAGAATTAAAAGCCATTGTAGAAAAGCTCTTATTTGCGGTGGGTAATTCTGACTTTCAGACTTTGGATTCCATAGTTTCAGACAAGGCAAATCTAGCAAGTGCAATAATTCGAGATGGAGTTTCGAAAAATTCCGTCATCACAATTGGTGAATATTTTGAATCACAAAAACAACGAGAACGGAAGCCGTTTTACGAACCCGTGAATGAATATAAAATCCTTATAAATAAAGGGCAAATCGCTTTTGTTTGGGCTGATGCTATCCTGCATAGTTTTGGTGTTCCACGGACAAATAACATCGACAATTTCACCTTAATCAAGGAAGATGGTGAATGGAAATTTATTAACATCTCATTCACAAATACACGCTTACCAGAAGCGTTGAAAAAATTTGATTTGGAGGTTTTTGCCAAGAGTTATGCACAAGTGTGGAGCGGTGTGCGTCCAGATTTTGTTGCTATGTTCTTTGAAGAAAACGGATCGTTGCAGCTAAACGAAAGTAAACCTGCAACGGGACGAGCGCAAATAGCAGAAGTGGTGCAAGGCTTTATGCGCGATCTTCCAGATATGGTGGTGCGCTATGACAGCCTCGTAAACAAACCAACGGGAACTGAATTTCATTGGACCTTGACTGCTACATATTCTGGCCCTGGCGGCACAGGCAACAAAGTAGAAGTAAGTGGATATGAGCTATGGCAAATGGGTGACAACGACCGCATCTTAAAATCTCAAGGACATTTTCCAACGGAGGAATACAACCGCCAACTGGGAATTGAGTAAAAAAATAAATCTAAATTGAAAAAACGAAAACCATAAAGGAGACGCATTAACCAACAAGTATTTTGAAAAAATCATCACCTCTATTAAATCAAATGAACTTATTATTCGTTCTTTGCGTTTTATGCATTGCATTTCAAAGCTGTAATGAAAAGCCGTAAAAAAAGAAGAGACCCATGAATAGAAGTATAAAAATATCACTTATCGGATTACTATTTTTAAATAATATAGTTTTTTCCCAGCCAAAAGAAGCCACATTACAAGCTGTGGTTGATTCAATTTATGCTGAAAACCCGTCATCCGTTGGGATAATGGTTCATGTGGAATCACCCGACCGTGGAGTTTCGTGGAGCGTAGCGAGTGGTTTTTCGAACAAAGAGACAATGGCTGAATTAGAACCTGATCAACCTGCCCTAATTGCCAGTAGCATAAAAATATATGTTTCTGCAACGATTTTGATGTTGGTAGAATCAGAAAAATTATTCCTCGATCAACCTATTAAAAAATTGCTCTCAGATAAAACACGCAATCTTTTCGAACAAGGTGGTTATAACTTAGATTCAATACGCATTAAACAGCTACTTTCTCACACAAGTGGAATTCAGAATTATGCAAATCAAAAATACATTGATTTCATAAACGAAAATAAAAACTACAGATGGACTCGGGATGAACAATTAGAATTAACGTAACTAATCAGTCTGAGGCTCAAGGTTAGCAATAGCGGTAAAAGCGTTCAAGAT
>CAZOEV010000066.1:0-9061 GCA_964578915.1 uncultured Lentimicrobiaceae bacterium | reverse complement strand
TTATGAAGTCTACTTTTTTGTTACTGCTTGTAATGCTTTCTGTTGGAAGCGTCCAGGCACAAGATCAAATTATTGAGTGGCTGGATTTTGAAACAGCTATCGAAAAACAACAAGAGAAACCTAAAAAGATTTTTATCGATATGTACACCGATTGGTGTGGCTGGTGCAAAAAAATGGACAAAGAAACATTTGCACATCCTGATATTGCTGCCTTTATGCAAGATCATTTTTATATGGTGAAATTTGATGCCGAACGTTCTGATACAGTCATTTTTATGAATCGCTCTTTTGTGAATAAAAATCCTGGAAAATCCAGAAGCTCCCACGAGTTGGCGCAAGCCTTGCTCAAAGGCAAAATGTCTTACCCCAGTTATGTATTCTTGAATGAAGAGATGCAGATTATCAGCGTTGTGCCCGGATTTTTTCCACCTAAAAGCTTTGAGCCAGTAATCAATTATTTTGGTAGCGGAGCTTATGATAATCAGGATTGGGAAAAATACAGTAAAACTTTCAGAGGGGTAATCACCAAGTAATTGTTTTTGTGTGGTTTGGTTTTATTCAACTACAAGCGGATGCTTTATTGAAAATGACTTACCCTCTTTACTTATTCCACGAACGAAAATCTCGTAGCTTCCTGATAATTTAGGTATTTCAAAGCGAATGCCATTTTTCAAATCTAAAGCGGTAAGGTTTGGATTCCAGTATATGGTATTGGCAAAATCAGGGTTTTCATGCTTGGCTTCAGTGTTCTTTAATTGACCTTTTTCAGGTGTAAAAAACTGGTAATCCAAAAATAAACCATTTTCGGGTAAGTCGATATTTGCAAAATAGCCCTGTTTGGAGATCAAGTGGATAATGCCTCCATAGGTAAAGGCACCTTTGATGTATGGAGCATTGATTATTTCGATGCGGTCAAGTTCGCTAGGAGAAATGGCCAATACCGCCTCCGGATTGTCAATAGCCACCTGATCAACCATTACTAATGGCTCAAAAACAGGTATTTCTGAATTGTTGCTCAGCACTTTAAAGTATTTTCACCCTGCTTTTTACGCACCTTGGCCAGTGTAGGTAGTTCGTTAAAATATTCTTCTAGGTTGGGTAGTTCCACATAATTTGCAAGGCTCACTATTTCTGTTGGAGTACCGTAAAAAACCCTGTTGAACCTTGTTTCAAATGTATCTCTGAGAACTGCTGTTTCGTAATAAAAATTTGCAACTTGTTGCTTATTAACCAGCTCAAGCGCCAAAGCTTTTTCAGCTTGATTTAAATGAAAAGCAGTGTCAGGAAGCTGAATAGGAATGCTGCAAAAATCATTGTCAACAAGCAGTTCAGCAGCTGAGCCCAGACTTTTTTCTGTACACACAAAAAGGTCTCTTCTGCCTGTGTAGGCAGGAAGCGCGAGCAGGTATTTTCCCTGATCATTGGTTTCTGTTGCTAAAAAATCGCGCCCATTACCAATAATGGAAAGCTTGACTCTTGCGCCGGCTATCACCGAATCGTTGGCCTTGTCTTTTAGCATACCCGAAATAGATAAACCTGTTGTCTCAGGCAAGTATTCTATCTGACTAAACCCCTGTTGATTAGCAGCACTGTATTGGTTGGATACTAGTGCCTCAGTAGGCACAATACTAACACATACGTTTAAAAGTTTTTCGCCAATATCTGGAAGCAGTTTCACTAGTTCCATGTTTGAAACCCTTAATGTGTCATTTGGGATATTTGAGGTAATCAAACTTTCGCTTTGAATTTTTACAAGCGGAAGAAAATTGACTGAATCTACCAAAAAATTGCTAACAGGTTTCTCCGCATTAACAATTTTGAGCCTGACATAGGCATATGCTTTTGGTCCTATATTACGCATATACTTTGTGTACACACGCAAATAATAGTTGCCGCTAATCAAATCAGTTGGTATTTCCAGTTTGCCATGCGCTCCATCAGCTGTAAGTGAAAATTTTCCGGTGGACATCGGCGCGGCTTGCGGACTAATTAATTCAACATAGAGTACTTTACTCAGTTGTTCGTCTGTCTTTTTATTGGGAATTTGAAATGCTGTAAATGCGATATTTTCGCCAGTGCAATATATACTTCTGTCTGTAAACAATGCAAACTGCTCAACTTCAGGAAAACTTCTGCGCTCCTGAGCGCGAATTTCCATGCATTGTATGAGACTGAAAATCATGCTAAACCAAAATAGTGTTCTTGTTTTCATATCAATTAGGCCAAAAGTCAGGTTTAACAATTACGCCACCTTTACTGGTGCAATCTACGCATTCATCATTGAGCCATACAGGCCAATATGATACTTCATCTCCCATGAGATAGGCTGGATAATCTCTTGGATTAATCTCAATGACTCCAATTCGGAGCACAGTGGGTGAGCAGGATGAGTTATAGTCAAGGGCCAGGCCTGGATTGGTCGTGAAAATACGATGATTTTTGAGTTGTGAAGCTCTAAAAAAGCCTAGCACTTCCTGATCAGTATCTGAAAGATCGTTTATATTACCTTTGATGGCCAGCGGTTGAGTCTCATATAGGCTACCGCCAAGCAAGCTGTTCTGTCGCATTTGATCCCAGTAATTAAAGGCTGCATCCGTAAGTGAATATTGCTTCACCAGGAGGCTGTATCCATATTCAAAACGCACGCTTTGGTTGCTTACAAAGTTTAGCGGTAGTCTCTGAAAAGTATTTTCATTGAGGTTACTTGTGGTCAGAGTAAAAATCTCAGGAATTTGATTCGTTCGCCAACAATACATAAGTGAGGAATCAGGAGGTACAACATGATGCACTTCGCCGTCGTAATACCATTCCCGTGCATAAAGGCTGCGGTATTCATAGGTTTCTTCAAGTACCCAATAAATATTTCTACTATCGTTGTTATCACCTTTATAATCGAGATAAAACTGAACCCCGCGTGTAATATCTTGTGGTGTATTGCCTTCTTGATTCTCCAGCTCAAAATATACAGAATCAAGAGCAGGACAAGGTGTCAGTGTGTCGAAATCGGATTGTAATATCTTGCCTTCTTGAGTTAATACTTCCAGCCTGAAAGCAGTTCCGATGGTAAGAAATTCCTGATCTATCTCGGCTTGATAATCTCCGTTGCCCATATCCTGTAATAAAAAATTGTTGCCTCGGTTGTCAGCAATAGTTACCAGACAGCCAGAAACAGGCTGATATTGTGGGCTACTGATGGGTGAAGTACTGGAGATATTCACCGTTTGAATTCCTGCTCCGGCAAAAACGCCGCCATTTATAACATATTTGCGGGCATCGCTTCCTTTTATATCAGGATTGAAGGCTTTTTCGCAACTAAAAAGTAGCGCGAAAACCAAAAAAACTATGAGCCTTGCGTTATTCCGATGCATAATTTCCAATTTTAAATATCCATGTTGCAGTAAATATCGGTACGCCAATAATAGCATACTGATAGCTTCTTACGCGTCCGTTTTCAGCCTTGAAATAGGCAGCATAAGGGTTTTCTCTTCCGGTGAGGTTGTACAGGCTCAAGTTGAGTGAGCTGTGGATAAGTTTTTTCTTTTTCAGATTGCCTTCTAGGGTGAGCGACAAATCCATACGGAAATAGTCGGGCAGGCGATATGCGTTGCGTTCTGAATAATCAAAAAAAGGTGTGCCGTCAACATAATAGGCTGAGATTGGATAGGTGATGGGTTTTCCGGTTTGGTAAGTAATGATTGTTGAAAAAGAAACCCGACGACTGAGGTGATAATTTAACACCATATTTACTACGTGCGGAATATCGAAGTTCGTTGGATACTGTTTGCCATCATTTATACTGTTCCATGGTTTTCCGCCATTTATTTTTATCAGTGATTGTGAATAGGTATAGGTTAGCCATCCTTCGAGACGGCGATTGCTTCTCTTAATAAATAATTCAATACCAGCAGCTTTTTGGTCGCCCTGCAACACGGTAGTCTCTACCTGAGCTGTCTCCAGAAAAGCTGCTCCATCTTTAAACTCGGGGTAATTTTTGGTGGCTTTGAAGTAAAACTCAGCAGAAAATTCTAAACCTGCTTTGGGCAGTGTGCGGAAAACACCAGCTGAAAACTGATTGCTTTGGGAGGGTTCTAAATGGTAGTCTGCTAATTTCCATTGCGCATTGGGCGAAATGGAAATGGTATTGTTGAGCATAAAAAGATTTTGATGCATTTGGTTGAAAGCCAATTTTACAGCGCCATTTTCATCTGTTTCGTAATTGACCGAAACACGAAAATCGGGTTGAAAATACCATTTGATAATTTCATTTTTGCCAAAGCTAATGGAGTCGTTAATATATCTTGGATCCATTGGGAATCCTGGTGAGTAAGTGTAGACTTTTTTTGGTCCCGCAGGGTTAAAAATACCCAGTCTTACACCTGCATTCAGCATTAAACGTGGCATCACTTCCCACGCATCTGCAATATAGAAGGCTGATTCGAGACCTTGTTCTTCTCCCAAATTGGTTTGTGTACGCAACGAAGTAATGCCAAAAGGTTTTACCAAACCCCTGTCAAGCTTATAAAGGTCGAAGTTAATGCCGTAATTAAGGCTGTGTTTTTCACTGATTTGCTGCTTAAAGTCGGCTTTTATGGCGTAGTCGCCAAGCTGATAGTCGTGTTTATAAGCACTTGAAATTTCTTGCTTGTCAATGGTGTTAAAAGCGTATTGAGCACCCGACAACACAAACTCTCCCCTCAGTGTTTTGCTAAAATTGTGCCCCATAGTAAAAGAAATGCCGCTGTTGGCATAATCGTATTCGGTGATGTCAGCCAACTGGAAGCGGTCTTTACTGTGATAAAAGAAGACAGCAGACTGGGTGTTTTTATTATCAAAATTAATACCTCCTGCCAAATCGTAAAAACCGGCTTTGCTATTGCGGATATCGGGGTCTTTTACCCTTTGCAAAATCCAGTCAGAGTAGGTGGACCGTGCGCTAAGTAAAACCGAAACAGCTTCTTTTTTGATCGGGCCTTCTACTACAATATTGGCAGAAATAGGACTGATGCCGCCATGTGCTGTAAAACTTTTACGGTTTCCCCTTCTGGTGATGATATTGAAAACTGATGAAAGCCTTCCGCCATAAGCAACGGGGATATGGCCTTTGTAAACCGAAAAATCTTTGATAATATCGCTGTTAAATGCCGGGAAAAATCCAAAAAGATGTGTAGGGTTAAAAATAGGAATACTATTAATAAAAAAAGCATTTTGATCGGCACCACCACCGCGCACATTAAGGCCTGAAGTGCCTTCGCCAACACTCACAATTCCTGGCAGTGTGCCAGAAACTTTCAATATATCACGTTCTCCCATAAGCATGGGAAGTTCTTTGACCGAGCGCATAGAGATTTTATCTAGGCCGGGATCTTTCTCTTTCATGCTGCGTTGCCTGTCGCCATAAACTACAAACTCCTCAATTTGATAGACTGTTTTTTTTAATTGAATACTAAAATTCCCGTCCGAGAGCACATTAAGCTGATATTTCTTCACTTCATATCCCATAAAATCAAACTTAATGTTGTAGTTGCCGGGTTTAAGCAGAAGCGTAAAGAAACCATTAACGTCAGTAACACCACCTGTTTGCGTTTCGTCGACAAATACGGTGGCATAAAAAACCGGTTCCCCGGTATCCTGATCGAGTACCCGGCCTTGTACTTTGGCGGGTTTTCGTCCGGTATGACTTCCTGGTTCGCCAATGGTGATCCGTTGAATCACTTCAGGCTTGCGTCCTGTAAGGTAGCGCTCCTCGCTTTGTGTAATGTCGGTGCTGCTTTCGTCTTTTGCCTCGCCTTCCACTATGGTAGTTCCAAATTTTGGTAGTTCGCTGTAAAGCTGTTGGTCGGGTAGCAGCAAAAGCGCATTGTTCCAAACGGATATTTTAAGTTGCGTGCCTTCGATGGCCCTGGAAACGGCCTCGAGAATAGTAATATTATCTTCGTCAATTGTTACTTTTAGGTCGCTTACCCAACTAGATTTATAAAAAACACGCATGCCACTTTTCTGATAAATGGTTTCACAGAACTTATCGAAAGCTAGCTCCGAAACCTTGCAACTTATTGTAGAATCAGGATCGCTGGCTTTTGCCTGTTGCAGCAATAGCAGAAAAACTATCAGCATCAGGGCTCTCATGGATTGTGTAAATTTGTTTTGCAAAAATTGAGTAGCTCGTCAATTGATTCTTCAGAGGCTTTTTTAAACGAAAAATGGCTTTTGCGCATATACTTTTTCAGGGAAGACTGAAAATCTTTCGGAAAAAACTTTACGAAGCTGCGCTTATTTTTAAATGCTTGCATTAATTCATTGTTTCTGAGCCAGGTTTTTTTTAGAGCCTTCGAGAATACATGGTTTGTGGCCCCATGCCTGGTGTCGAGGGATAAATCTTTGTGCCAGATTACCAGTATTTCAAAAGGTTTTTCGCCAATTATCTGGACGATATTCCAGGAGGAATCAGGCATTTGAAGGTATTCAAACTTCATACCCTTAATGCTAAAGGACTGAAGCCAGGCATCAGAAACAACCAGCTGATCGGCAGCGCCGAGTTGGTTTATATAGCGCATCACCAATTGTTGATTGTAAATATCAAAATTAAGAAGCAGATCTGTGTATAGTTTTCCGCGCAAACCTATACTACCCAAATTAAAGCTTTCGCTATGAAGAAATTGATGACCGCCCGTCTGCAAAGGTGGAAAATATATATATCGGCTGCCGTTATACAGTTCTTGATCCAAGCCATATAGCCCCTTAAAAGGTGTTTCAGTTTGTTGCGAAAAAGTAAGTTGAATGCCACTTAAAATAAGTAGGAGAAGCAAAACTATTCGCAAATTAATTGTAATGAAATGCTTTGTCGAAAATGAATAAGGTGACTCGGTCAACAGTTTGGTGGATTTTAATTTTGACTAAGCACAAATGTACTAATTGTTTTGCTTGCAAAATTGATGTTTATACAAACCTGTGCCGAAACCTTGGTGTAAAAATCATCGCTGTATTAATTTAATAAACAAATAGGTACGTCCTAAAATCCAATCATAATAAATATCAAAAATCCAGATTAGGTTGGCAGGAGGAGATTAAGTTTTTGCAATTACCCATTAATAACACTCCATCCCTGCAAGTTCCCGTTCAACAGTTTCCAGTTCCAAAGCAAACTTAAACGAACTTTCTGTTTGAGGGTTTTGAAGTAGGCGCGCTGAAACTTCCATAAAAAGCCCTTTTTCTGATTTTTTTTCTGTGTTTAAAAAAGCTCTTTCGGCATCTATATTGGCTTTGGTTAGCAGCACAGGCACAGCTTTTGGGCTGTTGCAAAAGTGCATCAGCGCTGCATCAGCAAAATAGCTGTATGCCGCCGTAAGCCGGAATTTATAATTTTTAAGGGTATTCACAAGCTGTTGTTTCAACACAAATTTCTCGTTTTTCATCACGGGTTCGCCGGCATTGTTAAGCACTTCCAAGCCTTCAGTAGTTTTGCGGGCAACCAGTCGGCTTTCGTTGCCGCCATCCAGCAAAAGCCTGCCTTTGGTGATTCTCCATACACCTGTATTGGCTTCCCATATACTGTCATTATTGATTTTTTTAAGGATAAAAAACAAGCTGTCGGGAAGTAGAAAAACTGTGGTGGCCATAGATTCTGTTTCTGAGAAAACAATTTTTCCCTCGAAAATCATGCCCGCTTCGTCAACCTTAAAATCTTCAGTAGTTTCTAGTTTTGAGGAAGAGTTTACGCAGGAAATGCTCAGCAGAACGACAATTGAAATCAGTAAAATATTGATCGTCTTCATGGATTATTACTTTTTTTTGCGGTAATTAAATAAGGAGCTTTCCCTCATTTAATAAGGATGTTCAATTTCTTCGATCAACATGCCGTTATCGAAGATTCGTGTGAGGCTGGGAATGCCATCAGGCGTAAAATATTCCTCTTTTCCGTGTTTTTCATTGTCCTTATAATGGATTTGTAAACTCACAGCGCCATTGTTATGGTAGGCTTTTTGCACGCCGGTGCCCATCGTGAAATTGGCTTTGGCCGCAATGGAACCGTCAGAATGGAAAAATAGCCAGCTTCCGTGCATCATATTCTCCTTGTATTGTCCTTCGAGCATAATTTTGCCGTTTACGTGCCATTTGTAATAGGGTCCATCAAGCAAGTCGTTCACATAATACTCGCTTCCAATCTTGATTCCATCAACGCTATAGCTCAAAAAAACGCTGTCGAGTTTATTGTCTTTGTAATAGCTGACACTTTGTAGGTTTCCGTTTTCGTGCCAGCGTTTCATGCTGCCGTTCAGCTCGTTATTGATATATTCGGCGGTCATTTGAGGCTTGCCGTTTTCATAATACCAACGGCTTTCGCCATCCAATTTGTCGCCTTTGTATTTTAGTTCAGATTTTACTTTTCCGTTATCCCAATAGCTTTTATTATCGTCATTTTGGCAGGATGCAGCTACCAAAAGGAGGAAACTTATTCCAATAATAAATGGCAGTTTTTTCATATTAATAAGCCCTTTTTATAAAATGTGTATTCAGCAAAGGCATTTTTTGGTAACGGTTAAACTGATACATATTCCAATATTTATTTTCGAAGCCATTACTTGAATTTGATCGTTCAAAAAAGTAATGCGATTGCAAGAGCGGTATCTGAAAAGTTGACAAACAGGGCAAGGGGTTCTTGCCTAAATTAAGGAAAGCTTGCGTAAAATACCAGCCAATATCAAAGCCTTCAAAAGCGTAGCGGTCTGGTTCAGCGCCAAAACGATCACGGTATTGCTTTATGAAAAGTTGTGTAAAATAGTCGTCGTAGTTTACCATTGTCGGACTAAAATAAATGGCTTTCATCTTCATAAGGTTTTCTACAAAAAGCTGATCAAACTGCTCCCATTCGGGCAGGCCCACCAAGGTGAGGCTAAAGGTATCAGCCACCTGATTCATTTTGTTGATAAATTCGGTGGCGAACACATTATCATCAGAAAATACAATCACTAGATTTTCGCGTACTACGGAGGCTGATTTTCTAAATTCGCGCACACTGTCATTTGCATAAATGAAGCTATGTATTGGATTATCAAAATAAATA
>CAZOEV010000065.1:0-9072 GCA_964578915.1 uncultured Lentimicrobiaceae bacterium | reverse complement strand
ACAGAACAAAAAATCCATTACCTCAAAGGCCCGACTGGTTTGTTTGGCATACTGGTGCAGCAAGGCAGTAGCGAGCAGTTGAATTATGTACTAAAAGATCATTTGGGTTCGATTACGGGCATTACAGATGTCTCCGGAAATATATTAGAAGACCTGAGCTACGACCCCTGGGGCAGACGTAGAAATGCTTATGATTGGACAGATTACAATGTTTCTCCCACCCGTTTCGACCGCGGTTACACAGGTCATGAACACCTCAATCAGTTTGGCCTTATTAATATGAACGGCAGGGTTTACGACCCTTTCCTGGCGCGCTTCCTCTCACCCGACCCGCAGCTGCAGTCACCGGATTACAGCCAAAACTACAACCGATACAGCTACGCCTGGAATAATCCGCTGAAATATACGGATCCGAGTGGGGAGTTTATACATCTCATAATTGGTGCAGCGATAGGAGGCGTTTTTAACTGGCTTGCTAATGGCGCGCAGTTTAACGCGGCAGGCTTGGGTCATTTTGGTGTTGGTGCATTGGCAGGAGGGCTGGGTGCCGGTATAGGAGCAGGATTTGGTGCTTTGGCTTCCCGCACAAGTTTTAGCTTTATGTCGTCTGCAGCACTGGGGGCTCAAGGTTTTGGAGCCGGAGCAGCAGTAGGTTTTGGCACTGGTTTTACGGGTGGATTGGTCACTGGAACAGGCAATAGCCTGATACAAGGCGAAAACATTGGAAAAGCTCTCAGCCAGGGTTTTAACTCGGCTTTATTAGGTGGTACTTTGGGTGGTTTTGCAGGGGGCATTACAGGAGGAATTAGAGCAGCAAGAGGTGGTAGAGATTTTTGGACTGGGGGATATAAAAAACAAGTCAATGATGTAATTCTAGCTGACGCGAATCTACCTGCTATACAGCAAGTTGGCAAAAATGATTGTTTAGGTGCTGGTCTCCAAAGTGCAGATGAATCATTGGGTGGCAACTTTATTCAGCAAGATGCCAGAGGATGGCATAATCATAATGGGCCTTTGTCAGATATTCCTACAGTCGCAAGATATGCCAAAGAAAACAATAGAATATATAATGTGCTTAGATTTTCGGATAGAACAAATCTAACCGACAATATGGTAGATCGAATAAACTCCGGACAAAAAATATTATTGAACCTAAGGGTTTCTGGACAACAAGTAGGGCATACTGTAGGGATTAATAAAGTCATTGAAAGAACCATCAGTTATGCACCTGGATTACAAACCACCTCCACTATTTACCAAATTATGGATCCTGCATATGGAAGTTATAGTACAGTACGTGGGGGTGATATGTTGTCAAATATTATAAAGGCCTGGAATATTTTCATAATTAAATAATTTGTACAATGAAAAGTATACTTAATCTTTTAGTAGTTGTGTTTGTTCTGGGTACAGCAGCACAAAGCAGCATTGTGCCAAAACAACCTATTGAAAACATGGATATAAAGAAACTTAATACCAGACTTACCGAATTATTAATTGATCTCTATAAAAAGTATTTAAATCAGGAGCTAAGAATAGTGCATTTTTTTTATGTTGATTACAGAGGGTTTAATTTTGCAAATGATATTAAATCCAAGAACCTCATTCAAAAACTTAGGTCATCATATTACTATGATGTTGAAGATGAGGGTTCATTTATTCGAACTGTTTCTTTAATATTTAATAAAAATGATGAAATAGTTTCATGGGGAGATGCTAGGTACATCAATCTAATTAGCAATAATGAACCACCAGAAATTATCTCTGATCAAGTTGATCTAACTAGGAAGTATCCAGATTGCAAGATTTATCAAATCTCAGAAACACACGGAAATTTATTCGTTTTATTTGATAAAAATAAAATGAAATTTCTGAAAGCTACAAGAAATGGATATATAGAAATTTCTTCAGAAGAATATCTTATTTCTGAGTAATCCAAGACTTATTCTATGATCTTATAATTCTGCCCCTAGGTATAAATCTCGGGGCATTTTTATAATATCTATTTTTTCAATTCCTAGTTTTCTTACTCCAATTGCTGTATACGTTTCAAGAATGTTTGGCGCTAGGTTTCAGCAAGGGTATGATAATGATTAGATCCTGTACTTACTTTATTGCCCTGCTGACTGCAATTGTTAAAAACAAAGCCTTCATCAAAGCTTAAAAGCATCACCGGGTCAACCTCAAGCACACCGGCAATCTGCTGCATCCGCTGTATTTCAAATTTAGTTTGTCCGCTATCGATGCGGCTTTAGTTAAGCTGCACGATGTCCAGGCAATCTGCTGTTTTAGCTTAATTCGCGCACCTTTGAAAAGTAGTCTTTCTTTGGTATTAGCATAGAATCCATACTATCAATCACAATTTAAAAAAGGCTGCCCGAATCATTTCAGGCAGCCTTTTTTAATTTTTATTTAGAACTTACTCGATAGTAAGTTTCTGATTTGTAAGCTGTCCATCAATTTGCATGGTGGCAATATACAACCCTTTAGGGAGCTTGTTAATCAGCTCATTCAGTCTGTGTGTTCCGGCTTCCAGCATACCAAAGTCGCGTTCAGCAAGTTGCTTTCCACTGATGTCGTAAATGCTTACTGATACATCGGCTGATTTGCTTAGCTCAAGATTTAAAGCACGCTGCGCTCCAACAGGATTTGGGTAAAGTTGGGCAGTGGTTTTGGTTTCAATTTCTTGCTGACCAACATAGCCATAAGCAAATTGGTTGCGATCAATGTCTCCAAAACCTTGTCCGGTAAATAATGGATCACTTCCTGCGCCCAAAACAGCATAATAGCCGGTTCCCTGTCCACAGCATAATCCGTCGCCGCCTGCATCATACATCACAAATTCATAACAGCCTAAATCACTCACTTCTAAAGGTAAACTTACTGTAGTATTTGGTGAAGTATAAGGGCCACCTGATTGAATAACATCACCATTGCTGTTCAATAGTTCCCAGCTTGTTTCTTCTGGCGCGTTATTGAGCAAAATAAACAAGGTCACATTTATACCATTCACATTGATTGACTCCAAGAATGGAAAAGCTTCTGTATTATTTTTTGGGAAGTCATCAGCCTGGCCATTGGTTTGGCTAATCACGATGTCCAATTCATTTTCAGCCTGCAAATCAAAACTTATCTCACCTGCATCAATTGTTGCTGTTTCCAAAAAGCTAAGGCTTCCGTTCCAATCCATGGTATGAACCATTGTGCCATTCACATGAACTTCAACAGTTGCAGTTGTTAGCATCTCCGAACCGTAATTAGTGATTGTGGCATGAGGCTCCATGGTGCCGCTGCAATTAGAAGAAGTAGCGTTTGCAATGGTTTTTACGGCAGCATCATTGGCGTAAATAGGCGTAATTTGTTCGGTGCTGCTGTTTGCAGCCTGGTGAATAAGCTTGTTGGTGTTGTCCTGCACAAATCCAACGGCAGCAATTTGATCTACATCGTAAACGTTTTGTAATTCCCAGCCTGCTTCTACAATGAAGTAGTCATCTTCTTCAAAATCGGGAAGCGAGGTGCCGGATTTGGAAGGGATAAGGGCTTTCATTACGTTACGAAAAACCATTTCACCATTAGAACCGGGAGGCGATGTGAAGTTTATTTCTTTCTCAATAACAGCGATATGTGCTACCAGATTTCCACTAACAGCTTGGTCAGCACGGATAAGCATGGTCACATAAACACTGTCTTGATCTTCGCTTAAGCGATGTTGCATCTGGATTTCGAGTGGGGAAGTGTTAGCTGAATAAGTATTTAGCATGGACTGGCTAATTTGCGAAGGCATGCCATGAAAATAATTCCCGTTTAAATAAACGTGAGGCACCGAGTTGATGCTGTAATAATTTTTTCTTGCAGCATTGTCCGTCGGATTGTGAAGATACATGGGATCATTGCCGGCACCTGGCCAGTTCATGTGGTATTTAATCGAAGTTATGATGTCTTCGTTATTGTGCAACAGGGCGTCAAAAGCTGGATTTTGAGTGGCACAGGGGCCACAAGTAGAGCTTGTAAAGCCTTCGGCCAAAAGCATTCTGCTCACTTGAGCCGATAAAAGCACGGGCATAAATGCCAGTAAAATAGAAAGGGTAAAAATTTTTCTCATGGTTTTTTATTTAGGTGATCTGGTACTGCAAAGCTAAAAAAATTATTAATATTGCAAAGTAATATCTGTACAGACAACACTTCTTAATATTAGGTTGTCTTAGGTGATGTAGGGTCGGGCATAACATGTTAAAAAAATACATGAATTAACCCGTTTAAAAAAAATAGCACGATCTTTGTATGAAATTATGTTTAACAATAATCTAAATCCTATGAAAAAATTAGTACTCCTTTTAACCTTATTAATTGGTGCGGGTGCTTACGCCTCCGCACAATCACTTAGCATGCATCTGGATGGTGTAGCTATTGAAAATGGCCAAAGTGTTTATATTAATGGTGAAATGACAGGTGATCAGTTTGAGGAATTTTTGGCACACATGCTTGTCAAAAATAATTCAGACCGTGAACTAGCCGTTAAAGCCCGCCGCGAAGATGTGGAGGTGGTTGAAGGCTCCATGAATTATCTCTGCTGGGTTTCTTGTTTCGGAAATGATGTTTTTGAATCACCAGATGCTTACAATCTCGCTCCTGGCGAAATGACCTCAGACGAAATTTTTGCCGGACATTATGCTCCACAAGGCAATGTAGGAACCTCAATAGTGAAATACACCTTCTTTAGCGAAAGTGATCCTACTGACAATGTTTCCTTTATGGCTCATTTTGTAGCTAGTCCAACTTCTGTGAATGATATTTTGGCAAAATCAGTAATTAGCGATGTCTATCCTAATCCAGCTGGCCAAAACGTTTTCTTTGACTACGACTTGCCTTTGGAGGTAAAATCAGCCGGCGTTACTTTGTTTAATTTATTAGGTCAGGAAGTTATTTCACAGCCTATTAATGACTTTGCTGGCAAACTCCAAATCAATATTTCTGATTTGCCTGAGGGGGTTTATTTTTATAGCCTTACGCTTAATCAGCAAAATGCAGTAACCAAAAAGCTAATTATACGTCGCTAATCTCAGCGATTTTTGACTTTAATGTAAGTGAAAAAGCCGGTTTATCAGTAAACCGGCTTTTTTTAGTGATTACCGAAAACGTTTGTTATTTTGGCGTTTTAATTATTAATAGGGGTCATAAAGCAGCTTTAATAGCTTGAACAACACAACTTAAATACTGCTATCGTCACATCTAATTCAAAGATTGCTGCAAATCAAATTTGTTATTTTTTATATTTGACTTATTTTTGCATAATTAGGAGATGGCTTCCCTAACAGAATATTCATTAATTTGCAAGCCATATTGATAGAATAATCAATAGTATAAACATAGGATTACTGAACCAAAAATGACCTAATATGGGTATCAAACAGAAAACCTCTGAACTTCAACGCCGCATGCGCGACGCATTAATGGGTGGTGGTGACAAAGCAATCGAAAAGCAAAAAGCCATTGGAAAGCTCACTGCCCGCGAACGCATCATTGCGTTGCTTGATCCTAAATCTTTTCACGAATATGATCTCTTTGTAGAACATGCCGCAAAAGATTTTGACATGGACAAAAAATACCTTCCTGGTGATGGTGTAATCACCGGAACGGGCACTTTGAGCGGTCATCCTGTTTGTATTTATGCACAGGATTTTACCGTTGCAGGCGGCTCATTAGGCTGGATGCACGCCAAAAAAATCACCAAAATCATGGATCATGCCATGAAGTTGAAAGTGCCGATTATCGGTATTAACGATTCTGGTGGCGCACGTATTCAAGAAGGTGTAAACTCACTGGCCGGTTATGGCGAAATTTTTTACCGCAACACCCAAGCATCTGGTGTTATTCCACAAATCTCTGTAATACTCGGCCCTTGTGCTGGTGGAGCTGTTTATTCTCCTGCGCTTACCGACTTTGTTTTTGTGGTCGAGAATATTTCCAAGATGTTTATTACTGGCCCCGAAGTAATTAAAACGGTGCTTGGCGAAGAGATTTCTATGGAAGAGTTAGGTGGAGCGCGCGTTCACTCCGAAATCACTGGTAACTCTCATTTTTATTCTGAAAGTGAAGAAGAGTGCTTTAGCCAGATCAAACAGCTGGTCAGCTTTATTCCTTGGAATAATATGAAGAAGGCGGAGAAATTTCCTAAAAAAGCACCTAAAACCAGAAACTACAAAATCGATACCATTTTGCCTACCGATCCGCGACTTCCTTATGATGTGCGCGATGTGATTAAGGCATTGGCCGATGATTCAGAGTTTTTGGAAGTGCAGGAACTCTTTGCAGCCAATATTGTTATTGGTTTTGCCCGCGTTAACGGCGACACGGTTGGCTTTGTGGCTAATCAGCCCAATGTTCTGGCAGGCGTGCTTGATGTGGATTCGTCTGATAAAGCCGCCCGTTTTATCCGCTATTGCGATTCATTTAATGTGCCGCTCGTTACCTTGGTTGACCTTCCCGGCTATTTGCCTGGCATCGATCAGGAACATGCCGGTGTTATCCGTCATGGCGCAAAAGTGCTTTATGCTTACTCCGAGGCTACCGTCCCGAAAATTACAATTATTATGCGCAAAGCTTACGGTGGTGGCTATATTGCCATGTGTTCGCATCACTTGCGTGCTGATTTTGTGTTTGCATGGCCTACTGCTGAGATAGCTGTAATGGGACCTGAAGGTGCCGCAAATATTATTTTCAAGAAAGAAATTCAGTCAGCTGAAAATCCGGACGAAATGCGGAAACTGAAGGTAGAAGAATATAAGAAGAAATTTGCTAATCCTTATGTTGCAGCAGCTTATGGTTATATTGATGCCGTTATTGAGCCTGCCGAAACACGTCGCATGTTGATGCACTCGTTGGATATTTCAAAAGATAAAATTGTAGAAGTTCCAATGAAAAAACACGGAATTCCTCCATTCTAAACACTGTTTGTTTGTAAAGTCCGGGTGCTGTTTGAAACTCGTGTATTGTGGAATTTATTTACTAAAATAACGCTTGATACTTCGATCGACAGTTACCGGATTTTATGCAACAACATTAAAACAACTATTATCACTTCTGATTCTAATCTTGTTTTAAACTTTATAACAATACTTTTTTAGGTTTATCTCGTTTTAACAAATCTATTTTTGGCCCTATGAAAAAGGAAAATCCAGCAGAACAAAAAATGAAATATGAGACGCTCGTGATTGATAATGTTAGGTATAAAACAACATTAACGAACAAATACATCAATAGAAAGCCTTATCGTGAAAAAGTTATCGGCAATATGACAGCTTTTATACCTGGCACCATCATAGAAGTATTTGTGAAGCAAGGCCAGCGTGTAGAAGAAGGCGATCCGCTAGTGATTTTGGAAGCTATGAAAATGCATAATGAAATCCGCGCTCCATTTGCTGGTGAAGTAAAACAGCTATTGGTCGAAAGTGGTCAGCATGTTACTAAAAATCAGCTACTTGTTGAGGTTGTTCCTTCCTGAGTAAAAGTTTTGTTTTCGCTGTCAATAATATCCAAAACCTCTTCCCGGCCAAGTCCAGTTTCGGAGGATGTAGCAATTGTTGGAGGCAGGGCTTCCCAGTTTTTCATCAACTCATTCTTGAAAACGCTTATCTGTTTAGCGGCCATTCCCTTGCTTAATTTATCCGTTTTTGTAAAAACCAGCACAAAAGGAATTCCTTGCTGACCTAAGTCGTTAATAAATTCAAGATCAATTTTTTGTGGTGGAATACGGCTGTCGATAAGCACGAAAAGGTAAACCAGATTGCTACGCTTTTGCAAGTATTCCTGCAGCATTTCTACCCATTTTTCGCGATCGGTACGTGAGCGTTTTGCAAATCCATAGCCAGGTAAATCAACCAGATACCAGCTTTCATTAATTAAAAAATGATTGATGGTGATCGTTTTTCCTGGTTTTGATGAAATTTTGGCCAGTTTTTTTTTGCCTGTTAGCATATTTATTAGGGAAGATTTTCCCACGTTTGATCGGCCGATAAAGGCATATTCGGGCAGCGTATCGGGTGGAAGTTTATCGACTTCCATATTGCTTTGAATAAAATTTGCTTCGGATATTATCATGAGAGGTGTGCGGGTTTTTCTCCTTTTTCGTAATGCAGATGACGTTCTTTTTTGATGCCGTATATGTCATCAATTGTAAGGATAATTCCTGTTTCCTCAACTTCGCCAAAATGGTCGTTTAGTGCTGTGCCAAAGGTGCGCATGGTTGATGAAAGATTCATATACGCATTCACCAGCGGTGGAATATTTACCTTACGTTCGCGTACTTTTTGCACCAAAATTTTATAGTTTTCTTTGTATGATTTTCCAGAAAAAACCTTTTCTAAAACAGCAATATCATGGTGATAAGGCATTGGATTGTAGGGGTAAACGAGCTTATCAGGATCAGGAAAGTAACGTTTTAAAAAGTAGAGTATAAGGTCACGGGCAAACTTGTCAAAATGTGGATACATCGTAACTTTCCCAAAGAAATATTTTGAATTCGGATATTCTAGAATAAGCGAACCCAAGCCGTCCCATAAATTGTCCAGCGCATACATGCCTTTGCGAATATTGTTCATGGGTTGATAATACGGTTGCACAAACGACCGCCCCAATTCAATCGTTTTTGGAATAAATTCTTTGATAAACTGATCAGAATAGTGAAAAAGTTTGGCTGCTGGTGTCTGGACTTTGCCGTTTTCATCAATGGGTAAATCGTTGCAGTCAACAAAGCGATAACCACCCATAATGGCTTTGTCATCAGGATTCCAAACAATCAATTGCTTAAAACCGTTAGGGCCACGGTCAAAATTATCAATATCAGTGGGTTTGCCTGTGCCTCCACCCGAATCTCTGAAAGTGATTTCGCGCAGGCGACCTATTTCAAGCATCACGTTTGGTGAGTCGTGGTCGGAAACAATATAAATTTCGTTGCTCCCATTATTAGTTTTTCTAAAAAATCTATCCTGCGTAAGCTCCGAATAGAGGATTTCAAGTGAAATAGGAGGTATTATTGGTTTCATGTAAATATTATTTGCATTTAAAAAAGCGTGT
>CAZOEV010000064.1:0-9090 GCA_964578915.1 uncultured Lentimicrobiaceae bacterium | reverse complement strand
GTAAGTATCCATAAATTCCAAAACTTTTTCTTCTGGAATCATCTCTCCATTGATACGGATGCGTTCCCGAAAATCCTTCAGGTGGGGAGAGGTATATAAGCCTGTTTTGAAGCCAGCTTCCTGCAAAACTGCCGCAATCATGTGAGAAACAGAGCCTTTACCATTGGTTCCAGCGATATGTATGGCACGAAATCCTTTCTGTGGTTGTTTGAGTAAATCGAGCAACTGAATGGTATTACTAAGGTCTGCCTTATAGGCAGATGCGCCAAGCCGCTGATACATTGGCAATTGACTGTACATCCAGGCAAGCGTTTCGGAATAATTCATACGGCAAAGATAGTAGTTGACAGCTTATTCGGCCTATCAGGCAAAAATTAGTTGTGAACAGCTAGATCTAAAAACTATTTCTGCCTTTTAGTCAAACAGAAGCAGGTCAGAAAAAGCTTGACAATGCTAAAAAGCACCAACTCCAAATAAGTGTAAAACTTTGAAATAAGTAGGCGAAATAAATCAGGCATAAAATCTAACCATTTTGTTCAGCATTTAGTTTTCAAGTTTACAGCTCAAAAAGCTAATTTTGCAGCCTATGTCTTTTGAAACAAAAAACTTACAACTTGTTTTGGTCGTGCGGCTAAACCGCTATTTAGGACTTTTGCTCATGCCTTATTTAGTTAGCCGTGAAAATCCAAATTTTCTGACGGCTCAGCAAGCTTTTTCAACGAAAGAGATAGAAACCTTTGAAACAAGCTGGGAGAAAACGCTCCATGAACTTGCACTAAATATTGAACCTCAGGAAATTGCTAGTAGATTCAGCAAAAAGAAAATCCATGCTTCCACTTTTTTTGAGGATATAGAAAAGCAATCGCTTGAAAAGCTAGTTATGCCTTTTGTATGGAAACAAATACATAAAATTCTTCAAATTGGATTACAAATTAACCTGCCAATATACAATGGGACAAGCTGGCCAAACTTGTATCCCAATCAAGTGCTAAGTTTTCGGCAGGAAACCACCAAACCGCTCTTGCATTTTGAACGAACCCCTGAAAAAACGCTTTATAAACTTGAGCTCAATCTCGGTAATGAAAAAATAGTGCTGAAATCTAGTGATTCATTACTTAGCCAACAGCCGTGTCTGCTAATAAATGATCAGCAACTGCTTCATTTTGATCCAGAGATAAACGGTAAATTATTATTGCCTTTTTTTCATAAAAAAGTCATCGAGATTCCACGCCGAACAGAAAAGCGATACTTCGAGCAGTTTATCCGCAAAATGGCCAACCATGTTGACATTGAAGCTATTGGATTTGAAATAATTGACTTAAATCCAGAACCAAAGGCACAGCTTATTCCCGAAGAAAACTGGAAAGGCAATCATGGCCTTAGTCTGAAATTTATTTATGACACCAAACACATCTATCCGCAGCATAAACAGCAGCGCTTCACCAGTTTACTTACCGATGAGGCTGGATTTGTTTTTAAAAGAATAAACCGCAATAAAACGCTTGAAAATCAGTATATAGATACGCTTAAAAATTTTGGATTCAAGCAGGAAGAATCGTTTTTTGAACTCGATCATACCTCAGAAGGCCAACTTGAACAATTGATTTATTTTCTTCAGGACAATAATGAAATACTTAATCAAGCTGGATTTCAGGTTGAACAGCCCGAAGAAGCTAGTTATGTGCTTTCAAAGCCCATTATAGACTTCCGGTCCGACGCAAAAAAGGATTGGTTCGACTTACATATAATCGTAAAAGCAGGCGATGTTGAATTTCCTTTTTTGGCTTTACGAAACCACCTAATCGAAGGGAAAAAGATTTATAAATTAGCCAATGGGCAGTTGTTTTTGATTCCTCAAAGCTGGTTCGAGAAGTACCGTGGCGTAGCCATACATGCCAGCGCTGACAGACATCAGCAGTTACGCATTTCTAAAAAGCATGGGATGCTTCTGCCGGACAGCATCGCAACTATTCCCGCACAGCTTGAAACCACCGCCGACTATAACGCTTTGCCATATCCGATATTGAAAGATGCCCAGCTGCGTTCCTATCAGAAAACTGGTTTTCAATGGCTAAACTGGCTTGTAAGCCAAGGTTTTGGAGGTATTTTAGCTGATGATATGGGGCTTGGAAAGACAATACAAATCATCAGTCTGTTGGCACAGCGTTATCCTGAACTTCATCCAACCAAAAGCACAAAATCAAGCCTAAAAATCAGTCCACAACTCGATTTATTTACCGATCCAGAAGCCGAAACAATTGGTCAGGAATATATAGAAGCAAACGCAACAGCAAAACCTTCGCTAATTGTAATGCCTGCCTCGCTGATTCACAATTGGATTAATGAGTTTAAAAAGTTTGCGCCCAATTTGAGTTATATCAATTATACCGGAAACGAGCGCACATTAGCGGAAATTGATTTTGAAAAATGCCCACTCCTATTAACAACCTATGGCATTCTTAGAAATGATATAGGAATTCTTAGCCAAATTCACTACCACTTGGTAATTTTGGATGAAAGTCAGGCCATAAAAAATCGAACTTCCAAAACTACCCAAGCTATCTACAGCCTTCAAAAAGAGCATGGAATAGCCATGACCGGAACGCCAATAGAAAATGGTCTATACGATTTATGGTCGCAGTTTGAGTTTGCCAATCCCGGGCTTTTAGGTAATACTATTCAATTTGAACAGCATTATTTAAATCCAATAATTAAACAACAAAATGATAATGCGAGTGTTGAGTTGCAAAAACTAATCACACCTTATATTTTAAGGCGAACAAAAACCGCTGTAGAGCCTGATTTACCAGAACTTACGCAAATAGTTAACTATTGCAATATGCTTCCGGAGCAGCACGACTTTTATGAAAAAGAAAAAAGCAGGCTCCGTAATTTTATGCTGGAAGCCAAGGATAATCCCGCTTTGAATAAAAACCTCTCTGTTTTGGCACTTCGCGCACTAATGAAACTGCGACAAATAGCCAACCATCCGGTTTTAGCCGATAAAGAAAATAAACTCGGCAGCGGTAAATTTGAAGCCGTAAAAGAAAAGCTGGAAACCCTACTTTCAGAAGGTCAAAAAGTATTGATATTCTCCTCCTTTACCACGCATTTAAAACAGTTTGCTAAGTATTTTAACTCGCAAAATATTCCCTATGCTATGCTTACCGGATCGACCCGAAACAGGGAACAAGTCATTCAAGGTTTTAAGGAAGATGATAAGCTGTTGCCGTTTCTAATCTCGCTTAAATCAGGTGGTTTTGGGCTAAATCTAACCGAAGCCGGTTATGTATTTATCCTCGATCCCTGGTGGAATCCCGCCGCAGAAATGCAAGCCCTAAGTCGCGCCCACCGCATAGGACAGGACAAAAAAGTGTTTGTTTATCGTTTCATTAGCAAGGATAGTATCGAAGAAAAAATTATGGATTTACAATTTTATAAAAGCCGACTTTCAGACAGCATTTTGGACACCGAAGGCATGGCAAAAAAACCTGCGCTGGACGAATTAATGACTTTGCTTAGCTAAATTCAAAACGATAGCAAGCTGGAATTATCCAATTTACAGCTCATCTAACTACACAGTGCAGCTCAAATTTAAACTGCTTTTTATCGAAATAGAAGCATGAAATAGCGCACCAATCATTTTTAAGAATTATTTAACAAATCGCTTTGCATTAACAAGTAATCCAGTTTTATTACATTGTTATTCAATGATTTAAAAGTCAATTCTACTCAGTCATAAAACTATGCGTAAAATGGTTGGTAATACTTAATCAAAAAACTATTTCAAACATATTTATCTGTTTTATAAGTAGTTGAGACTATTTCCCATCTAATTAGCTCACAAAATAGTTTACTAAGCAAAATAAGCCTTGACTTTACAATTTTTGACGGCAATGCCTATTCTACTATTTTAGCACCCGTTTACCGAATACTGAAAACTAAAGCAAACTAATATGACACAAAAAACAGCAACAAAGGGAAACTTCGCAAAAAAGATGCTCGACAAAGTGGAGGTGGTTGGCAATAAGTTGCCGCAGCCCGTTACGCTCTTTGCCATTTTGATGGGGGTAACGCTATTACTTTCATGGATTTTTGGTGGAATTACCGTTGACCACCCCGGAAAAGCTGCCGGATTATTAGACCCCAATGGCGATCCGGTTGATACGATTCGGGTAATCAATTTGCTTTCGCGCGATGGTTTCCAGATGATAATGACCAAAATGGTTTCTACTTTCGCGCTCTTTCCACCGCTAGGCTTGGTTTTGGTGGTGATGTTAGGCATTGGCGTAGCAGAATATACCGGTATGATTTCAGTGGCTTTGCGGCTTTTCGTTTCCAAAGTGCCGCGCTCACTTATCACCTTTTCTATAGTGGTGGCGGGAATGATTAGCTCTATCGCTGCTGACGCGGGTTACGTTGTTTTGATTCCGCTTGGCGCGGCAATTTTTATGGGTATGGGACGCCATCCTTTGGCCGGTATAGGCGCTGCTTTTGCAGGTGTTTCAGGTGGCTTTGGCGCCAATATTTTCCCCACAGGCCTCGACCCGATGATTGCAGCTTTTACTGAACCCGCTGCACAAATTCTTGATCCCTCTTATACCGTTAACCCACTTTCAAACTACTACCTGATGGCTGCTTCTGTGCCTTTTGTTGGTTTAGCAGGAACTTGGGTTACCGAAAAAATATTGGTTCCGCGTCTTGGAGCCTACAAACCCATGGCTGGTGTGCAAATTGAAAAGCAGCCGCCAATCACCTCACGCGAAAAGAAAGCGCTTGGCTGGTCGGTATTTGCTACAATGGTTTTTTCTGTTTTGATCGCACTCACAGTAATTCCTGCCGACGGTTTACTTCGCGGCGATATTGATCCTGTTTCGGGTATCCGCAGTATGCAGCCATTTTATCAATCGCTGGTTCCTATAATGTTCATCGGATTTTTTATTGCCGGATTGGTTTACGGCATCCTAGCCAAAACGATAAAAAATGATAAGGATGTAAGCACCATGACGGCCAAAAGCATGTCAACCATGGGATTGTATATCGTAATTGCTTTTGTTGCTTCTCAATTTGTGGCCTATTTCAACTGGTCGCATTTGGGCAGCGTATTGGCCGTGAAAGGCTCTGAAGGCCTTAAAGCCATTGGTTTAACTGGCGGTCCGCTGCTGGTGGCATTTATTGTTGTTTCGTCCGTCGTAAACCTGATTATGGGTAGCGCCTCCGCGAAATGGGCCTTGTTGGCTCCTATTTTTGTGCCCATGTTAATGCTGATGGGTTATTCTCCAGAAACCACGCAAGCCGCCTACCGCATCGGCGATTCTTACTCCAATATTTTAACGCCACTCCTGCCCTATTTCCCACTCGTAATTGTGTTTGCACAGAAATACGTGAAAGATGTTGGTATCGGCACGCTGATTTCGATGATGCTGCCTTATGCCATCGCTTTTGCGCTGGTTCGTATTCCGATGTTGCTACTTTGGATTTGGGCTGGTTTGCCTTTAGGCGTTGAAGGCCCGATATATTATATGCCGTAACAAGAGTATGAAATTTCTAAAATATTCCTTCTGAATAATTTAGAATTGACATTTACCAAAAAAGCAACCCTGAGTTAAGGTACTTAGGACCTACTAAAAAAAAATTAAACTACTAAATATCAGCCTGATATCGGACATAATTATTTGTTTAATGCACGGTTTTTCGAGCCAATCAAGCCTAACTTATGCATTTATATTACGGTCTAGTCAAAATATTTGACGAGACCGCAATATTCTTTGGCTACGAGTTTTTCAGCAGGATCTATTTAACCTATATGCTTGCAGCTTATGGAGAGTTGGGTTTTTGGGAGTCGAATCGGGTTTTGTATGAATTAGATGCCAATCGATATTTGCACACACTTTGATAATACTTGGCTAAAAACACAATCAAGAAACTGTATTACAAGCTGATTTTTATTGTTTTGGTTTGATTTTCCATCTGTAAATTAAGCAGAAAGATTCCCGCTGGAAGCGTGGGTAGTTGCAATTTTACAATTGGTTCAATATCAAAGCTTGCTGCATATACAAGTTTACCATTCAAACTGTAAAGCTTCAGCTGCGCATGCTGTAACAAAAGAAAATTCTCGTCAGCCAAGCATCGAATCCAAAGTTCATTATTGTGAACTAAAATGTCAGGAAAAATTATTTTTTTCGGCCGATCCACTTGAGTAAGCGAACTTAGGTTCTCATAATATCTGATATTACCATTTTCATTTCCTGCAATCAGATCAGCATCTCCATCCCCATCCAGATCAGCGAATGCAGGTTTGGATTCTGTGCCGGCATCAAAACCATTAAAAGGGTTAGTATTGCCAGTAAGTTCTAAGAAAATAGGGGTTTCAGCCGTGCCTTTATTTTCAAAATAGTGAAAGCTACCGTCATCTACTCCCAGAACAAGGTCAAAATCACCATCAAAATCCAAATCAGTAAAGGCAGGTTTTGCAAAATCGCCTGCATAAACCTGATTCAGTGGATTATCGGATCCTATTTGCTGAACGAAAAATGGAGTTGTTGCTGTGCCTATATTTTTATAAAAGCGGATGCTACCATAATCGTCACCGATAAAAACATCCTGATCATTATCATTATCAATATCAACAAAATCCAGTTTGCCCTCAAAACCCTCCTCATAATGATCCAGCGGATTGTTTTCGCCTGTTTGTACTTCAAAAACTGCCTGTTGCGCTGAGCCAGTATTTTCAAAGTATTTAATCCAGGCATAAACACTACTAATAAAAGCATCGCTGTCGCCATCTCCGTCAATATCGGCAAAGGCGATACCTGCATATGCAATACCATTGGCAGCATTCAGGGGATTATCATTGCCGGTTTGCAATTCAAAAACAGCTTGTGCGGTAGTTCCCGTATTATTATAAAACGCGATTGTGCCATCCTCAAGGGCAAAAAAGACATCTAGGTCATTGTCACCGTCAATATCTGCAAAATCTGGCGAGGCATAAGCACCTGGAGCTATAGCTTCAAAAGGATTATTTGATCCCGTTATTTCCTCAAAAAGGAATTGAGCATTGATATCCGAAATAAAGCCCATTAATAGGTAGCATAAAAAAAGAATTTTTAGAAGGGGCGCATTTAACATGATTCATTGATTTTGAAAGTCCCTTAAGATGCTTTTGTTTAAGAAACAAAATTACACCATTTATGCTTTCGAAAAAACTTGATCGTTCGTAAACCTCAGCATGCTGTATAAATTAACAACTGTTAAACGCTTAAGTAGGGGCTACGCCGCACCAATCACTTTATTTAGCTTGTTTCCACAACATGAAATCGTACGATAACAAGCTTATTGTTGTTGCCTATTTCCCTAACCTATTTTTTTATCAGCAGTTTCTTAATTTCGGATTAATCATCAACAAATAAACACTAAATTTACAGGATTCTTTAGGAGAAGAAATGAAACACTAAAATTTATTTGTTACCATGAAAAAATGTATGAAAGCAGCATCACTAGTGCTGATGATTAGTTTGCCTTTATGGCTTAGCGCCCAACCCTGGCTGCAAAATGACGGAATCTTTAATCCCGGAGGCATTCCCAGCCTTCCCTTTTCGCAGCCGCGCCTTGCCGACCTCGACAATGACGGAGATTTGGATATGACTATTGGAAACATCAACGACAAGCCATTTTATTTAGAGAACATCGGCACAGCTGAAAACCCACAATTTGTTCCCGGAAATGACTATTTCGCCAACATCAACTATATTGATGCGGAGCTAGGTGTTTTTGCTGACTTGGACAATGATGGCGATCTTGATTTTATTACCGGAGGATACACTGGCTTGCATTTCTTCGAAAATACCGGCAACCCATCAAGCCTTCAATTTGAGGAAGCAGAAGGCTTTTTCAGTATTTTGAGCGGCACCAATTATCCGGTGCCCGATTTAGCTGATGTAGATGATGATGGCGACCTCGATCTGGTTATCGGGCTAAGCGAAAGTGGTATTGTAAAGCTTTACGAAAATACTGGAACAGCAGCTATTGCAACATTTTCCGAGGCCAATGTAATCGAAATTGGTGATGTTGGTCTTTATGCTTATCCTTGTTTTGCTGACATAGACAATGATGGAGATACTGATTTACTTGTGGGCCGCGATGGTTTTGGATTCCGATACTATCAAAACACGGGCAGTCCTTCAAGTGCTGAATGGACTTATATGGAAGGTGCTTTTGCTGGCATTGGCTTTGAAACCTATTGGAATTCACCTGATTTGATCGATTTGGATAACAATGGCACGCTCGATCTGATTTTTGGCACCGCTTCTGGCCCATTGGTTTATTATACAAATATCGGCAGCCCTGAAGTAGCTGAATGGGAGCAAAATACAGACCTCTTTGGCGGGGTGATTGATGTAGGAGGCGCAAGTAATCCATTTTTTGTTGATTATGATAATGATGGCGACCTGGATATGTTTACGGGCTCACAAATGGGTGACATCAAATATTTTGAAAACACGGGAACAGTAAACGGCCCAAGCTGGGCGGAAAATAGCGGGGGCTTTACATCTTTAAAACACAGCATATACAGCGATGTTACTTTTGGTGATTTAAATGGAGACGGACGCCTGGATGCTGTCGTTGGTGATTTGAGTGGAAACCTCTTTCACCACAACAATAACGGTTTAGGATTCAGCTATATCCAAAGTACTTTCACTGGATTCTCCTTCGGAGGATGGTCTTCGCCCTATTTGGTGGATTTGGATAATGACGACGACCTTGATTTGGTTGTTGGAAATGAATCAGGAACCATACATTATATTGAAAATCAAGGCGACAGCCAAAATGCGATATGGGTTGAAGTCCCAAATTATTTTGGAGGTATTGATGTAGGCTCCAATGCGGTACCAGCTTTTGCTGATCTGGATTTTGACGGTGATCAGGATATGGCTGTTGGAAATATTTCGGGCAACGTAAAATATTACAAGAATGAGGGCGGAAATTGGCTGATTAATAACCTGATTATGGCGGGCGTAAGTGGCGGACAAAATACCAGTCCGGGATTTGCCGATCTGGATGGTGATGGCGATGCTGACCTTGCTTTGGGTA
>CAZOEV010000063.1:0-9093 GCA_964578915.1 uncultured Lentimicrobiaceae bacterium | reverse complement strand
GCAATCTTATGGCAATATTGGCGTGGCTTTGCAATTGTGGCTTAGTAACATACACATTCACAATGATCAACTTCACATCAGCAAGCCCGAAACTCCTCCATTTCCGCAGATTGAGAACCCACAATGGAAACTACTGTTGTATCATTTTATTTTGAACAGAAAACTCTCAGAAATCCAGCTTAAAAAAATTCTTGGGAAAGATTCAACTTGGGTAAAAGGCCGCCTGGCAGAAATGGGAAAATCAGGCTTAATTTTTAAACAGCCTGATGGAAACTACCAGCTTCATGCGGTGGCGCGATTCTATATAGAGAAATGGCTGAAAACACTTTCATTTTTTAAAGCATAAAAAAAATGGAAAACTTAAACTACATCCTCGCTTCGCAGCAAGCACTTTCACTCCTACTAATTGGCATACTGCTGTTTGTGTTTTTTAACCTGACATCGGCTTATGTTGTACCGATCATTCAAAAGAAACAAGCAAAGGCAGGCCTTTTTTGGAAAAGAATTAAAATTGTGCTCTGGTCTTTATATCTGTTGCTTTGTTATGGCTTTCTATTTAGTGCCAATATGTACCTCACTTTGGCCGTTTCGGCTATGGTGCTTGCTACAGGCTGGTCATTTTGGACCAACTTTTTTGCTGGCACATTGATCAGGTTCAGCAACCAATACAAGGTTGACGATTATATTTCGACAGACTTTGTTACTGGAAAAATCAAAGCCATAAAAACTTCCTACACCGAAGTGGTCAATGGAAAAGGAGAGCTGCTGGTCATACCCAACTTACAGTTGAAAAATGCCGTGCTAAAGCACCTCAACATCAAAAATAGCCCTAATAGGGAAACATTTAACTGTAGCGGTAGTTTTACGCGCGAACAGGTGTACCAATATGCCTTGAGTTGTCCCTATTTAACTGCAAACCAAAGTATTTCAGTTGAAAAGAAATCTGATAACGCATTTGAAATCAGGGCTATGCTAATTGATGAATCCTTTAAAGAAAAGGTAGTGGCTTATTTTGAGGAGATGATGGACTAAGTTTGTTTTTCATGGTGTGAAAGCGTTTTCTGATCATAAAAGGATTTGCTGATGGAAATAGGTTTGCTAAAATGAAAACGCTTTTATTATCATCTGGTTTATATCAAAAAACAGAAGCTTACTAGCTGGAAAAGAATGTGTTGATAAAGAATTAAATTTTAGTAAATCATAATCAAACTGGAAAATAATTTCAAAAAGAAGTCAATTAGCTTAAAAATTAACCAAAAAGCTTGTTTCAATTAAAAATATCTTTAATTTTGCAGCCTCTTAGTAATAAGAGAAATTCCTCCTTAGCTCAGTTGGTTAGAGCATCTGACTGTTAATCAGAGGGTCTCTGGTTCAAGTCCAGAAGGGGGAGCAAAAAAGGGGCAACAATGCCCCTTTTTGCATTTATATAATGCACTACCTCTATATTTTATACTCCGAAAAGTCCGACAAATATTATGTTGGAATTACTGAACGGCCTAATCAACGGCTCGTTGAGCATAACACCAGCAAAAGAATTTCTTACACTTCAAAGCACAGACCTTGGCAGATGGCGGCTTTATTTGAGTGTGCTGAAAGCTTAGGTGAAGCGATGAAGATAGAAAGCTTTATCAAGAAGCAAAAAAACAGAAAACGTATTGAAAAAAGGGTTGAGAGTGAGGTGCTCACAGGAGTTTTAGCTCAGTTGGTTAGAGTCCCGAGCGTACGGAATTAATCAGAGGGTCTCTGGTTCAAGTCCAGAAGGGGGAGCAAATATAGGTGGGTTGTGGCTTTTTTTTGGCTTTTTATGAGGGCTAATTCTTTTTTATTTGTTGCGAATTTTCGTATCTTTACAGCATAAATTTGTAATTCTACAATAGAATAGTTTATTCTTCGCTTTTTTAGGATAGCAGGCAGTAGAATGAAAAGAATTAATTAGAATACTGAAAACGATGTGTGCTATTTCGATGTGCATCAACGATTTGTTTAAAACTGAAGACAGTAACTTGCATTATAATGTATCAGATATCAAACCAATACTACTATATGATGGCCTTTTTTACTTTCAAGCATTATTTTTAACAACTGAACCAAAAGTATAGAAATTCATCAGTTGAAGCTGATTTATTATGCGGGTAGTATATTCCATATTTATGAACCATAATTAATTCTTTCAAGCATGAAAACTACATTTTTTAACAAGGTATTTATTACAGTCTGCCTCATGCTCATGGCATTTTTTTCAATCCCCTTATTAAGCCAGGAAACTAAAATAGTTGGTTTAGAGTATATTATACATGATTCCACTTTTAACGTTTCAACCTACGATTACATAACACATGAAAAAGAACAGCTTTTCACTATTCCTAGAAGAATTCAGGCTGTAAATGTATCTTTTACATACGATCCCTATAGTCAAAATTATTATTACGTTAAAGGTAAAGGATCTTGCGGAGAGCCTTCCTATTATGTTTTATCATCAATTAATATAACGGAACAAACAATAAATGAGTTATATAGACTACCAAGTGATTTCAGTTTTTTAAATCTTGAATACGAGCCTTATTCAAATAGTATTTTAATTCGTGGGATAAACAGTGTTTCTTATTTAGATCTTGATACAGGTCAATTATCTGAGCATTGTGCCATTGTTACAGGGTCAGGAATCCCGACTTCAAGAACTGATTTTTTTAACACCCTGGAAAATAAATATTTTTATACAACTAGTTTTGGTTGGCGGTCATCACGAGCTGGTGTTTATGTTGACCTCAATGAATGCACATACGACAGTTTGGGTATTAATTTCTTAGACACTTTTTCATTCATGCATAAATATGATTTTATCACGAATACTGTGTATGGAATTGCATATAATAAATCTGTATATCCATTTAATTGCAATTTCATAAAATTTGATCCGAATACCGGTGCTATAGACAGTATTAGTTGTGTTCAAAATTTTAATGCGGAGGGAGGGAATGTAGGAGCTGCTATAGACTCGTATAATGGAAAATACTTATTGTATTATACAAATAGAACAGGCTCATCCGAATTGGCTATTATTGATGTTTTGACTGGAGAAATGGAGGTAGTTCCTTATGATTTTCATGCAGGTCATCTATACATCAAGCAAAGTGCACTTCCTCTTTTAAAGTTTGAAAATGAAGTTTTGATGGGCAGTGTATGCCAGAACTATAAATGGTATTGCGACAATGAAATAATAGAGAATGCGAATGATCAAACCTTTACACCAACCAAAAATGGTCTTTATAAGTTTTCTACCTCATACAACGGCCTGGATACTGTGTTTTCAAATGAAATTTATGTAACAATTTTCAGTGGAATAGACTCACAACAATCATCCGATAAAATAGCTGTACATCCAAATCCTACGACGGGAATTATAAACCTCGCATGTGAAGCAGGGGTGAGGATACAATATGCATGCCTTGTTGATATGTATGGAAATGTGCTGCAAAGTCATGATAAAATATCGGGGAATTTTATTCAGTTTGACTTTTCTTCACTTTGTAAAGGTAGTTATTATTTGAAAATCGCCTTTAACAACACTTCTGTGACAAAGAAAATTATTAAAATTTAGCGCGTTAGCACCCGGCAAAGGGTTTTACTAGTAATCTAAAAAAGAAACCTCAAGTCTCTAAAAATTTTATAATCAATAATATAAGCTATTTATTGGTTGCATTGAGGATTCTCAGCGAAGCTTTTTACCTACATTATATTAAAAAGGTGCAATAATGCTTTTTTTTATTTATTGAACTGAATTGGCATAAAAATATATGAAAGCGTTTCACCTATATAATTATCGGCATTAGCCAAATTAAAGGTTTGTACTAAAAAGCATCATTAAACCTAAACGCACTCTAATAATTCCCAACATAAATCAAACCAGGTAGATAGAGTGTTTCCTGAAGCTCTAAATCAGCTAAAAGTACCAGATCTGTTTTCCTTGAAAAACCAAATTGAGAATCAGACAAAGTATCATGTCCAACAAATTCAGCGGCAAATTGTGCCAGTCGTGTACTGTCTGGAATCGTATTTCCGGCAAAATAAAAATCAGGAGATTTGGTTTCAGTATTATACTCGACTTTGCTAAGCCGCCCAACAACAAAACTAAATTCATCAACTGAAATAAGGGGTGTTTTGGCAAAGGCAACAGACAACCTTCCTGAAACTTCAGTTTCCTTCAGTATTTGTGCGTTTGATAAGGCTTTTGAGTTGGCTGGAATCTCCATATTCAACAAAAAAGAGGCAGGCAGATCCGTCTGATTGAAGGCTGGAAACGCTAAAAAATCTGCCTGACCAAGTGGATTTATCATCAGGTAATTTTCGCCAGCCAATAAGCTAGTTTTAGGTATGGTAAAATGAAATTCGAGCTGCTGTTGTCCCGCTTCAAAATGTTTTTTGTCGATAATGATATGACCGTTTGTATAGCTGTATTTTAGTGCCTCTCCTTTGTGAAACACAGCCAATAAATGGCTTTCATCAGGATGGAAATCAAGGATTACCGGCTGCGAAACCTCTCCCATAAAAAACTCCAGCACCAGGCTTGCATCTATTTTCGCTGATTGATTTTCGGGCATGCTCACATACAATAAGTAATTTACATTGGCTATTTGATCAGCCCTCATCGCTGCCAGTTGATCACTAAATCCTGGTTCAGAAAATGAATCTGGCGTTTTTACCGTACATCCATAAGCTAAAAATAATAGGCTCACTGCTAAGGAAATATGCTTTTTTTTCATGTTTTGGATATTTTTACAAAAATACTATTTAATTGAATATGAGACAATAACAAATTTCTTTTCAACACTTATTCATAAATTGTGAATAAGTCGGTTATAAAATATGGTCTTGGTGTCGTTTCATCTGCTATCTTTATGCTTTCAAAATAAAGTATGTTCACATGAATTATAAATCAACCCTTTGGATTTTTATTTTGATAAGTGTGCTGTTTTCCGTGCCCACAATCAAAGCGCAACAAAGTACAGTTGAGGGGTTTAAGCTAACCATTACCTTTGTGGATGAGCCAGGACCGGATTTGAATATCTACCAGGCTCCACTAAAATACAACAAAGATTTTGCCCTTGTGCTTCAATTGAATAATGGTGATAATGCCATAAACGATCAGGTGCTTCCTTATTTTAAGGGACAAGCCGGCAATCCGGGATTATATTTTACTGAAGGACAAGTCAATAGCATTCAGCCTTTTAAAATGGATGCTGTTCATTATGTCTTTGACGAAGACGGGGAAGACGTGCATAATTATAAACCGGGTTTTTTAAACTGGGACAATATTATCAACCTTTGGGCTGGTGAGTTTGGTATTGTTGGAAATGGACTAAACTTCCCGCCCACTGCGGATGCGGATGTAGAAGTGAATCGGATTTACAGTTATACCCAACGCAAAACCCTGAGTGGAACGGTGCCAGGTGGATACCGCACTCAAACTTATGTAGTGCCGCAAAATGGCACAGGACAGTTGGCTTTTGCACGCGAAAAATATTTGGCTGTATATGATAACAGTACAGGTGCTTTGCCTAATCCTGCTGCCGTTGAAAATTTTGGCACTATAGAAGGGATAAAGGTTTCGCGCAGCCCGATGCAAAGCGGTTTTTTTAACCAAGTGCAGCAACTTTGGCAACTAAGCAATGAAAATAATCATCCTATCGGAACCTATTATTTAGACGGTTTTGGAGCAGGAGGCGCACCTACATTCAATGCCTTCAAGCAGGAAATGAATCAGGTGGCAGCGACTTTTGGCCGCAATGGAAGTGATAATATCTGGGTTTCAACTTCAGCGGAGCTTTTTGAGTTTCTGCGCGTGAAAGAGCTTGTGGAAATGCAAACCCAAATCAATGGAAATATCGTTGAGGTAACTTTTAATGCAGACCAAATGCCAGTTGATTTTCGCGAATATTGCATGACAATAATCGTGGAAGGTGAGAGTAATATCGTAGAAATGGTTGTAGAGCAACCCGATAATATTTCTACGTATCAATATAATGGAAGCGATGCACTGCTTAATTTAAAATGGAGAGGCAGCGTGGTTCCTGATTTGGAGCAACAAGCTACTGAAGCAGTTGTGCAAACAGAAAATCAACCGACTGCAGCCCGTGCACTCACGGCAATGGATTTTGTGCTGATGCTTCCCGATGGGGATGTGAAAGAAAATTTGCGCGAAAGGCTTTGTGTTTTTAATTACGATTACGAACCAGGATTTTGCCCTCGCAACGAGTTTTTGGGTGCTGACACCACCGTTTGTTTTGGCACTGTGCTCAATTTCGAGGCGCCCGATGCGGATTCGTACTTATGGTCTACAGGAGAAACGACACAACAAATCACTTTTGAAACCCTCAGCGATACATTACTTTGGGCGCAGGCCAGCCTCAATAATGGTTTTGTGATGGCCGATACCATTTCTATTAGCAGTATCGCCTTGCCAATTGTTGAAATTACTACTGAAACAGATACTATTGGCCCGATCAATCAAGCGGTGCTGGTGGCTTCTGGCGCTGCAACTTACCTTTGGGAAAACGGAAGTACCAACGATTCCTTGATCGTTCAGCCACAGCAAACTACGCGATATGCTGTTGCCGGAACAAATGCTGCAGGTTGCGTGGGCCACGACACCATTACTATTGTGGTGCAGTATGAGTTGAGTGTGGATTTTGTTTACGACACCGTATGTTATGGTACAGCTACACAGTTGTTTAGTCGCATTCAGTCTAATGATTCTATTCTTATCAAAGAATGGGACTTAAACGGCGATGGCATATTTGGCGATGCCTTTGGCGATACCGTTCAATATTTATTTGAACAGCCTGGCGAAAAACTTACCGGCCTGCGTGTTAAAACTAAAAACGGACAGATGCAGCTTCAGTATCACAGTGTTCCAGTAGCCGATTATCCCTTTGTCCAGTTTGATTTTGCAAACAATTGTGAGGGCTATTCCGTGCAATTTACGGATAGGACTACTGTAAATGTTGGTGTTCCCAATGCCTGGGATTGGTCGTTTGGTGATGGAAATTCGGCTGACTTTAAACATCCTGATCATTTTTATGAAAATGTGGATACCTATGATGTAAGCTTGATTGTGACGTCTAACTATGGCTGTTCAGACACGGCAAGTCGTTCGCTAACCATCAAGCAATCGCCAATTATTGATTTGCGCTTGGACGATGGCACAGCAGTAGCACCCGATGCCGAATTAAAAATGCCTAGTGGGAGCAGCCTGACTTTTAGGGTGGATAGCCCTTATGATAGTCTTCAATGGACGGGCGGTCTTCAATCTGAGACATTTAGAGTCATAAATCCTGGGTTTTTTGATGTAACGATTTTTTATCAGGGATGTGCCAATAGCCGGTTTTTTAGTGTTATCGAAGGCGATAGCCCAATAGACCCAACAGTTGATGGCGTGATGAACTTGATTACGCCCAATGGCGATGGCTTTAATGATTTATGGCTTATTGATCTCGCCATATTGCGACCAGCAAAAGTGGCTGTTTACAGCCGTGCTGGGCGACAAGTGTATTCATCCAACGATTATGACAACGACTGGGGAGGCACTTATAATGGCAACCACTTGCCCGAGGGTACTTATTATTACCTGATAGAAGGCGGAAATGGTGAAGTAATTAAAGGACCAATCAGTATTCTACGATGATAAAAAACTACTTAAAATTTCTGTTAGCCAGCATAGCTTGCGTGTTGCTTACCACAGCAGCGCTACCGCAGCAAATGCCCTATAGTTCGCATTATATTTTTAACCGATACACCCTCGATCCGGCTTTTGCTGGGGCTTATGACAAGGCCGCTGTTTATTTAAACTACCGGCGTGATTGGGGCAATATTGAAGGAAGTCCGCAAACATTCCGAGCCAATGGTTTTGGAAGTGTTTATCGGAATATGTACCTCGGCGGAGAGATAAATGTGGATAATACCGACATTTATAACCGTCTCAAAGCCAACCTGAGCTATACCTACCGCTTGCCATTGGCCAACGAGCAAAACCTTTCCTTCTCTGTTTCCGGAAACTTGTATCAGAGCGTAATACGTTTTGATAAGGTAAATGCCGACCTAAACGATCCCTTGCTCAAAGACATCAGCCGAATTACGGGAACAAATTTCAACGCCGCTTTTGGTTTGATATATAACTGGCGCGATTTGCATATCGGAGTAGGAATGCCGGTATTGTTTAGAACACAAGACACTTATCAGGCAAAAGCCGAAGGGAAATTTGCTTTCGACCGTGCCTTTTTATTACATATATCGAACCGCTTCTATTTAGAAGATCGCTGGCAATTGCAGTTGTTTGCCGTGTATCAAAAAACAGATAATACGCCTTCAGTGGTGGATATTTCAGCAACAGTTTTTTATGACGATAAATACCATTTTGGTTTATTATATCGTAGTGGAAATGCCTTGGCCATTGGCTTAGGTGGTCAATTGATTGACAACTTTATGTTGGGATATTCTTACGAATTTGGTCTGGGAGGCATATTAACCGGTTCCGGTGGAGCACATGAAATTACGGTAGGCTATCGTATTCCGGCTTTAAATCAAAATCAAACGAGTAAATCGGGTATTAATCAAAATAAAAGGCCAATAGCCCCATTGCGGCCTGTTGGAAATAGCCCTAGACCCGTTGACTTTAACAGGAGGTAAGCATTATGAAATCGTTAATGAACCTACATAAATATTTTCTTATTGCGGCTTTGTTGTTTATCGCTTTGCCCGTTACAAAATCACTCAAGGCACAAACAGCACCGCCCGGTGTTAGTTTTGTTATAGTCACTTTTGACCAAACGCCAACCAATGTGGTGGTAGAAAAAGCCGATCTTAGATATAACAAAAAATTTGCCCTTAGCTTTCATGCAGATGATGGTATGGGCGATGTATTTACATCTGGATTTACATATTTTAGTGGCATAAACTCGGGCGGAACAAATTACCCAGGTTTATTTTACACAGATGGTTGTGGAAACCCGCTTACTTTTAAGGTTAGTAGTGCGCTTTTTTCATATAATGCGTTCAATAATAATGATATGCATGATCCAGCAAATGGATATACCAATG